>DASQTS010000069.1:0-31002 GCA_035641775.1 Thermoleophilaceae bacterium | reverse complement strand
GCGCAAGTCCGGCGATATCGCCGACCAAGACGCGACGACCGAGGGTTTGCAGGTGGCGGGAGCGACCTACACGGTCCCGGCGACCGACGCATTCCTGCTGAGGCTGCACGGTTTTGAGGGCGCCGACACACCGTCGCCCGGCGACCTGGTCAAGGTGGCGGGCCGCATCGCGCGCACCAAGGCGCGCTGCGCGCCAGATAACACGAGCCTGGCGACCCGTTACGGGACTCCCGACGTGCGCCGCGTAGGGATCTGGGACCAGGACGCCGACGTCTAGTTAGCAGGCGCTAGACACCCGGACGCACTGAGACGGCCGCCCGCCACCCGGCGGGCGGCCGTGATCGTTTCCGGGGTGTCGGCCCGCCAGGCATTCCAGGTTTCGAGGCTGCTCGACTGCGCGGGCGACGGCATCACGACGGCGGCCCCGCGACGGCAGAGGAAGCCGGTTGAGGCAGCGCGTTGCGGTCGGGCTCGCGCGTGAAACGTCCCTCGTTCCGCTCGCGCACCCCCCAGATGGGTGTGTTGTACACCGGGGCTGCGTCTCACAAGGCGACCCGGGCACACGTTCCGGTGTAGGGGGATGACGCCAACCGGGACTGGCCGTCGCCCACCCCCCGTGCCCCGCACGCAGCGGCGGCCAGAACCCGGCCCCAAGCTCGCCGAGCCGCTCGCTTCTTGGGTACGCCTTAGAGGTCTCGCCAGGCAAGTCGCCGCTGGCTCGGATGCCCGCGGAATTCAAGACCAGGTTCATCCTCCCATCCCGGCAGGCCACTCGCCCAATCACGAACCGCGGTCGCCTCCTCTCGGGACATTGGAGCGCTAGAGATTTTCTCTCGAAGCAGCAGACGCATGCACTCGCCAACCCGCTCGGGCACCGCATCAGGATTGTCTTCCAGTTGCGACGCAACGTGCTCCCACCAGAACCCCTTACTCGGGGTCACGGCGATAACCACAACCCTCTCCTGCTCGGCGTTCATGTCGCGAATCTAGCCGCGCTCCGCTGCGGGGACAAAGTGCGTGACGGTACGTGATCGTTCGAGCTGGGAGAGCTGGCCTGAGCCAAGGCAGCAGGCAGGTACCCAAAGCCGATCCGCTGCCGGCCGCGAGACCGATACGGATGCCTGCACCAGGGGGCGGGGGAGGGTCTGCCCCTGTTCGGCGTGTTTCTCGTATTACGCCAGCCGCAGCCATTTTTTCTATTTCCCGCGAGGCCGTCCGAATGAGCATGCATCCGGAATAACCGGAGCCGCGGCGTGACCTCACTCGCACGCGGCTCGACACTTGGACGCCGAGCGCGCCGTACTCCCCGCTATGGCCTTCGCCTAGCAGCGGTAGTGCTACGGGTTGTCTTAGCGCAAGAACTCTAGGCTTTTCAAGCTCGCGGGAGACTGCGCCTGGTCAGTCCCTCCAGGAGCACCTCGACCGGCGACCTGCGGGGGGCGGTGTTTTTTCCGTCCTTCCCCGCAACTGCTTCGCTTGCAAGCCGCACTCGTTCGGCAATTTGGGCGGTTTGCTCGGCGACCGTGCCGACGTTCTTCGCCGCGCTGGAGAGCTTCTTCGATGTCCGCTTAGCCGCGCTGCGGCCCTGTAGCGGGCGGCTGAACCCCTTCTTGCCCTTGGCGCGACCGACGGCGATCCCCCCGACTAGACCCGCGAGCCCGACCCCGGCGGCTATCGCCGGAGCCTTGAGCTGCTGGGCGGTCGATGCGACCGCGTTGCCGGCATCCTTTGCACTGGTGACCGCCGTGTCCTTGCTGTTTGACGACCTCGACGCGCTGCGCGTCGAAGACGCCGTCGGGCGCGGCCTGCCCCGCGACCGACTTCCGTTTGAGCCTCCACCAGACTTGCTCTTCGTCTGCTGAGCCATGTGCCGAACGATCCTTTCGTTGGCTCTGGAATACGGCGACTACCCACCCGCGAGAGGAATAAGCGCAAATTGCGTGTTTCGGGCCCGCCGTCGCCCGGTTGGCATGCGACGGGCACACACCAAGCGAGGGAAAAGGACGAAGGGGCGGCTCAATCCTCGCGCTAGGCCGCCGATACACACCATGTGGACCAAGACACGACGCGGGCGACGACGGACGACGTGACGATCCGCGAGGTGCTGCGGGACCTCGGCGTCTATTCATTCACGACACCACGGGGCCATCTGCGCGTTCACCTTGACGACCTCGCAGCACGCGGCATCTCCCGTGTCGAGGGCAAGCGCTGGGTCGAAGCTCATGGCGGCCACGTCGAAAGGCAGCTCCACCGCAAGCTCGGCCTCCGCGCGAGCTACGGCGGGTTCCAGGTCTTCGAGTCTCTGATCGTGCCCGAATACGCCCTACAAAAGTAGGCCAGACGCGGCACCTGACGGAAGAGGAAGCGCCCGTCTGCGAAGCGTGGTTTGGTCGGCCCGCGCGTGAAAACGCCCATCGTTCCCGTGTTCGCGCACCCCCATGGCTGTGTTTGTCACGCCGTGACACGGGGACACGTCCGGGGCAGGGATTGGAACACCACCGGGACTGGCCGTCGTTCACCCCCCTGCTTCGCAGCGGCGGCTAGGACCCGGCTTTACGCTCGCCGCTGACCCACGGCAACGTGCGGTCGGCTAGCCGGCGGCCCACCATGCCGGAACGCTGGTTCTACCGCGCTGCCGGATTCCCGCGAGGCACTGCGACAGTCGAGCGATGAGTCTTGTTCGCTCGTCCGGTCTGGACGGTTACGAGAAGCTGCGATCACCCAAGGAGCGTCCGATGAGAAAGATCTTCGCGTTCATCATGACGACCCTCGACGGGTACTACGAAGGGCTGAACCAGGAGTTCGACTGTTGGGTCGTCGACGAGGAATTCAACGAGTTCGCGGTGGAGCAGCTGGACGAGGTCGACACGCTCGTATTCGGGCGGGTCACGTACGAGGGGATGGCCGCGTACTGGCCGACGCCCGCGGCGGAGCAGGATGACGCAAGGGTCGCGGCGAGAATGAACAGCCTCAAGAAGATCGTCGTCTCGCGGACCTTGGACACGGCCGAGTGGGCCAACACGTGGCTCGTCAAGAACAACGTCAGCGAAGAGCTCGCAACGCTCAAGCGGCAGCCCGGCAAGGACATCGCGATCCTCGGAAGCTCCGATCTGACCGTGAGCCTCCTGCCAGTGGGGCTGGTCGACGAACTGCGGATCATGGTGAACCCGGTCGTACTCGGCTCCGGCAAATCCGTGTTCAGGACCGCAGATGAGAGCATCACCCTGAAGCTGCTGAAGAGCAGGCCCTTCAGTTCCGGCAACGTCCTGCTCTACTACGAGCCCGCTGCCCGCCAGACACCGGGCGGGCCTACTCGTACGACGCGTACCGGCGATGCAGCATGAGCTCGTTGCCGTCGGGGTCGGCGAAGATCGCCATGTGGCAGACGCCGGTGTCGAAGGTGTCGCCGAAGAACCGGACGCCCTTGGCCTCGAGCGCCGCACGCATTTCGGCGACGTCGTCGCAGCGGAGCGGCCACGGGTTGCCCTTCTGGGCGACGAAGGGCATGCCCTGCTTCTCGGGCTCCCAGATCGCGAAGCACGTGTCGCCGGCCCACTGCTCCCACTCGGCGTGCTGGTCGGGGCGCAGCCCCAGGACGCCGCGGTAGAAGGCGCGGGAGCGCTCGGGGTCCTGCGTGGGGACGCCGAGGAAGTCGAGTCGTTCAATGACAGCCATGGGACGAGGCTTCCACAGATCGAGGTCGACGTGTGACCTCGTTCACACGTCGTCGCCACCGCGCGAGTGCCGGTTTCGCGCGAACGCGACACTCCGCCGGAGAAGTTCGGCTCTAGGCTGCCGATCATGCTCGGCTTCCCCAAGCCGAAGGTCGCGGGTTCGAGGCCCGTCGTCCGCTTCCGTCAGGAGCTCGCTCTAGAGCGGCGCCCGTAGCTTTCCGTGCCACCCCGCCGCGGTCGCCGCGGAGGTGCCTGGCTCCGCGGTTCTGCCTTTCCTGCTTCTAGTGGCGGAGGTTGGAGCGGGCTGGTCAGGCCGTAGGGGAGTCCGCGGATGCTCGGTCGGTGGGGACCTGGCCGGTCACCGCCTTCGGCACCTGGTCGGTCGCCCCCGTCGCATGAGACGCACATATTTCAACATGGCGTTCCGGACGAGCGTGCCGACTTTCTGGACGAGCGGGGGACCTTTCTTCGCCGCCAGCGGCGCCGACGGGGAAACAGCGCGTTGTGAGTCGACGACGGCCTCGGGGATGTCGTACAGCCGGCGCTCGCCGCCCCAACCTGTTCCTCGCCCATTACAGAGGGTTCCGCAACGGTGAGAAACGCAACTGGAGTACGAGCCGTGGGAACTCGGGTACCAACCGGGTATGCCCGACACGATCGAAGAGCAGCTCACAAAGCACCTGACCGATATCCACTCCATCGAGGTGCAGGCCCTGCTTCAGATGCGCGTAGCGCCGCGTATGGCACGGGACCCGCAGCTCGCGCGGGCGTTCAGGGAGCACATCGCGGAGACCGAGGAGCAGGAGCGGCTCGTCCGGGAGCGGCTCGCGGCGCGCGCGGCCGATCCTTCGCGGCTCAAGGATGCCGCCGGCCGCGCCGGCGGCATCGGAATGGTGGTGTTCGCGCGCACACAGCCGGACACGCCCGGCAAGCTCGTCGCGCACGCGTACTCGTACGAGCACATGGAGCTCGCGGCATACGAACTGCTCGCGCTCGTCGCCGAGCGCGCCGGCGATGCGGAGACGGCCGCCGTCGCGCGGTCAATCCGGGAGCAGGAAGCCGCCATGGCGGAGCGGCTCGCCGCCGGCTTCGACCGCGCCGTCGAGGCGTCTCTTCGGGAGCTATCGGCCGACGACGTCGGGCGCCAGCTGGGCAAGTACCTCGCGGACGCTTTCGCGATCGAGTCACAGGCGCTGCAGCTGCTTCAGCAGGCGGTGGCGGTGTCCGGGGAGCCGGACCTCCGCAAGGTGTTCTCGGATCACCTCGAGGAGACGCGCTCCCAGCAGGCGGCGGTTCGGGCACGGATCGAGGCGCGCGGCGAGCGCCCCTCACGCTTCAAGAGCGCTCTGCTGCGAGTGGGTGGGGTAAATCTTGGCGTGTTCTTCGGCGTCCAGCCCGACACGCCGGCGAAGCTCGCCGGCTTTGCGTTCGCCTTCGAGCACCTCGAGATCGCGGCGTACGAGCAGCTGCTGCGCGTCGCGCAACGCGCTGGTGACGAGGAGACCGCGCGGATCGCGGAGCGCATTGCCGGCGAGGAGCGCGCGGCGGCAGCCGCGATCCGGGCACGCTTCGAGGCCGCGGTCGACGCCTCGGTCCCGACCGGATTGAGATGAGCTGGCTACCGATCCAGCTGCGACCGATCCAGCTGCGACATCGCGTCATCCAGGGAGTCCTGTAGCGCGAGCGCGTCGGTGGCGCCGCTCAGCGACAGAATTTCGCGCACGTGGGCCTCGCGCGGGACGACGACCATGAACTGCTGCTGGCGCCGCGAGACGCGCCTCGCGAGGTTGAACAGCAGCGTCACGCCCGCGCTGTCCAGATAGTCGACGCTGGCGAGGTCGACCACGAGTCCGAGGGCCTGATTAGCGACAGCGTTCGAGATCGCCATCTCGAGCCCGGCGGCGTTCGAGAGGTCGATCTCGCCTTCGACGGTCGCGACCGTGACGCCGCCATCGTCCTCGAGCTTTAGCTGTGCCAGCCGTGTCATTGCGCAGTCACTCTGCCGTCACCCTGCGGCGCAATTGGACGACGGTGCCCTCTGCTGAGCGGTCCACCTCGACTGAGTCCATCAGCGCCTCCATCAGTGGCAATCCACGGCCGCGGTCGGTGCCGCGCGGCTCCCGCCAGCCGCCGAAGTCGCGCACGGTGATCATCACGTCGGTGTCAACCCGGGTTGCCTCGATCCGAAACGCCGCGTCTCCGGGCCTGTAGGCGTGCTCGATTGCATTCGCGCACGCCTCGCCGCATGCGACCTTGATGGCGTGAGCGTCCGAGCGGCCGGTTCCAGCGTCGGTTAGCCACCGCTCGAGCACCTGCCGCACCGACGACAACGCCTCGGGCTCGGCTGGAAGCTCCAGGCTGAAGCCCTCGGCGGGCAGGGTGGATACGTTGACGGCCAGCAGCGCCACATCGTCGCGGCGCTCGGTATCGCCCAGCATTCGGGTGAGGACGGCCTCGCAGAGCGCGTCCACATCCTGCGAACCGGCCGCAACCGTGCGCCGTAGCTCCTCGAGCCGCAACTCGATGCTCGTCCCGCGCACCTCGACGAGCCCGTCCGTGAACAACAGCAGCAGGGAGCCCGGCTCGATCTCCGCGTGGGTGTCCTCGAAGCGCACGAACGGCAGGGCCCCGAGCGGAGGCGAGGCATCTCGTGCGACGTAATGCGCGTCCCCGCTCGGACGGCGGATTAGCATCGGCATGTGGCCCGCACTCGCGAGCTTCGCGTGCTCCCGGTCCTGGCCGATGGCGACGCAAAGGAGCGTGGCCATCTCCGCGCGGTGCTGTCGCTCCATCAGCGAGTGCAGCCGCTCGATGATCTCTGCCGGGGAGTGTCCGTCGAACGCATAGGCCTCGAGCGAGGTCCGGAGCTTTCCCATCAGCGCGGCCGCGCGCACGCCGCGCCCGACGACGTCACCCATCGCGAGGATCACCCGCCCGTCGCCGAGGTCGAACATGTCGAACCAGTCGCCCCCGATCTCCGTGCCCGCTCCGGCCGGCAGATAGCGGACCGCGACATCCATCCCCGGGATCTGCGGAAGCCGCTCGGGGAGCAGGCTGCGCTGCAGCGTCTCGGCGATGCGCCGCTCCTGCTCGAACCGGCTGGCGCGGTCGACGGCGAGTGCCACCCGGTCGCCCACGAGCTTCAGCAGCGCCGCGTCGTCCTCTGAGAACGGTCGTGTCTCGCGCGTCCCGACGTACAGGACTCCGAGGAGCTCGTGGTCGAGGATGAGCGGCACGCCGAGCACCGAGTTCAGGCCGAGGCTCGCGAGCAGTGACTCGACTGCGCCGCTCGTCTCGCCATGCTCCAGCCCGACGGGTCCTCGCGAGAGCGCCAGGCGTCCCGCGAGCCGGTGCACGATGGAGCGATAGAGCTCGGGACGCACATCCGGCTGGACTCCGCGCGCGGCGCGCAGCTCGAGCCTGGGGCCATCGACCTCGCGGAGCAATATGGCGCCCTGATCGGCACCGAACGCTTGGACGAGACGCCCCAGCAGCTCGTCGAGCAGGTCCTGGACGCCGACGTACTGAAGCGCCGCGTCCGTGATCCACTGAAGATCGCGTACTCGCCTCGCTGCCGCCATCGCACGCGCCTGGGCGTCCTCCTCCTGGGCACGCATGACAACCCGTTGGGCTCGCACGGAGGCGACGTATCCGATTAGGACGAGTCCGATCGCGGCGAACAGGAGAGCCCAGCCGATCAGGTCGCGCGCCTCTGCGGGCGGCTCGCCGATCGCCAGCGGCAGGACCGTGACGGCCAAGAGGACCCCGAGCAGTAGCAGCGCGCGGCGAGTCGGCTGGACCGCGCCGGCACCCACCCAGACCAGCATGAGCGCCTGGTAGGGCAGCGTGCTCCCGGCGAGGAGCTCCAGCGAGAAGACCTGGAGGATCCCCGCGTACGCGAACACGAGCATCGCGCCAAAACGCACCTCGCGCGCGCGCAACAGCCATGTCGCGGCCGCAAGATTGAATGCCACACCGACGAGCGCGAGCAGCCATCCCCCCGCGTTCCCGACGGCGTGAGTGGGCGGTTCCAGGGGCAGCAGCACGAGGACGAGAACGCCGTGCAGCGCGAGCAGGACGGCGGTCGCGTTTCTCGAGCTGGGCAGGTCGGCGCCGGCGTATGGATCGTCCCCGCTCACGAACAGCTGGTGGACAACCTCCCATCGGGACCGTGCGGCGAGCCTCCGTGCCAACTCGACGGTAGTTCAGCACACAAAGGCCCCGCTCGATCTGCCGCCCCGAGATCGAGTACCTCTCGCTGCTTGCGCAGCTCGAATAGAGCGGGCGGGTGCGCCTACGCTCTCGCCTAGAAGCGTCCCCGCCCGAGTAGGCGCTCTGAGGTCGGTCTTAGCTCGGAAGCCGCTTGGCCAGCCGCACCACGGTCCGCCCGGGGACGGCGTCAATCTCGACGTGGTCCATTACCGCAAACATCAGCTGCAATCCGCGCCCCCGTTCCTCGAGGCCATTCGCGGGCCGCCGTGCGGCGTTGAAGTTTCCGCAGTCGCGGATCTCGGTTGTCAGGCAGTCAGCCTCCAGATAGGCCGACACGCTTATCAGGCCGTTCTCACACGGGGCGCCGTGCTCGACGGCGTTCGCGACCGCCTCGGTGATGCTGAGCCGAACCGCGTCCGTCCCAGAGCGATCGCAGCCGACCTCCTCGGCTGCCTCGCCCGCGAACGAGCGGGCCACGGAAGCGCTGCGCGGATCAGCTCGTAGCCAGATCTCCCGCTCGAACCTCCGCATGTCCCCTAGAACGCATGGAACTCCCCGAACTTGCACAGGTTTCGCAGTACGAGATGACAGCGCCGGCCCTCCGGGGCTATTCACACTGGTTCCGTCCAGCCGACGAGTTGCGCGGCGCTGCCAGCCCAGCGCGAGCGTAGGGGTGTTCGCCCTGCCCGGGTAGGCGTCTGTTCAAGGTTTGTTCAGGGCGAGTCCGGGCGAATCGCAGAGGTCCCCCGGCAGCGAAGTGCGTCGATCACACCGCCCGCGCACGGGCGGGTGTGAAGCGCGCGAGCAGAAGTCCGCTGAGCAGCATGAAGACCACGGCCCCGTATGCGCCGAACACAGTGAACTGCTTGTCAACGTCGATGCCGCCAAGCGTCGTGGCGCACCAGCCGAGCGCGAAGAGCACCGGCATTGCGGCCGCCCACGGCACGGCGAGCCCACGGTGTCCCTGCCGGGCGAGGACGAGCCCCTGTGCGGTGCCGAGCACCGCGCCGCTGACGAGGCCCATGACGGCGAGCGCACCGAGGCCGGTGTCGTAGCCGACGAGCGCGGCACCGGCCGCCAGCCCGCCGGCGTAGCCGACTGCGCTGGTGCTTATCCAGGCTGCCGCAGGCCCGAGCGCGCCGTTGGCCGCCCACCACTGGACGGCGCCGAGGCCGGCTCCGGTCAGCGCGCCCCCCACGAGCGCGGCGTCGACCGCGTCCACGCGTCCGCCGATCGTCCAGCCGATCAGCCCGGCGATCGGGAACGCGAGGGCCACCGCCACCCAAGGCCAACCCGGGAAGGATCGCCGCTCCGGCGGTGCAATCGACATATCTGGCTCCTTGACTGAGGCGAGGGCGCGGACCGCTGAAGGTCGACGCCGCACAAGCCGGCCAGAGTGGGAGCCGCAGAGATCGCTCGCCGTGCTTCTGCGAGCGCGGTACACCGGCCACTGTATCGCTACCAGCCCTCCCTGCCTCTCGCCGCGCAGCGGCTAAGGCTGGCAGCGAAAGCTGCCGACCTTTACCTGAGTGGACCGCTTCGCTGAGCAAGTGATCCGTGGCTTGCACGTCCTGCACGGCTTCGGCGCGACCTTGATCCTGCTCGCGATGGCGTTCAGCGGCTACTGGGCGCTGTTCTTCCCGTTTCTGGTCGTGGTCGGCGTGTGGATTTGGTGGCGGCGACGCCACCCGTCCGACTTTCGCGAGTCGGTTCGCTAGGCCCTCCCAACCATCCTCGCCAAGCTCGCCTGCGCGCTAGCGAGCTCACGCCCGGCCGGCGGGCACCTTCGCGTCGAGCCACTCCTCGAAGGTCGGCCCGGCCAGCTTGGCGTCCGGTCCGGGCAGGACGGCCCCGTTCGCGTAGCGCTCGCTGTCCGGGTCGGAGGGGTCGCTCCGCTCCTCGACCCGCAGGCCGTCGCCGCGACGCGCGGCCACGAGGCGCGCCGCCTCCACGAGGCGCTCCTCGCGCGGGCCGGCGATCTCGGTGGTCTCCGCTGCGTCGAACTCGGCGTCCGGCGCGGTGGCGAGGTCGACCAGCTCCTCCGCGACCGTCCGCGCCGACACCAGCTGGGTGCGCATCGCCCAGACGTAGCTCACGTCGCCCTGGGTGCCCCATCGCATGAGCTCCTCCACGAACTCGTGGAACTGGGCGGCGCGGACGATCCGCGCCGGGATCGGGCCCGCCAGGGCTGCTTGCTCGTGCGCGACCTTGGCGGCGTTGTAGCCGCCCGTGAACTTCTCGATCCCGATGATCGACACGAGGACCAGCCGCCGTACGCCCGCCCGCCGGCCGGCCTCCTGCAGGTTGCGGGTGGAGGTCGTGAAGAACTCGGTCGCGGCCTGCTGGTCGGGCGAGGGCCCGGTGGCGACGTCGATGATCGTGTGGACGCCGGGGAGGGCGTGGTCCAGCCCCTCGCCCGTGGTCACGTCGACGCCCAGCGAGCGCGCGATTGGCACGACCTCGTAGCCGCGTGATTCTAGGATGTCCACGACCGGCCGGCCCACCCGCCCGGTCGCCCCCGCCACTGCGATCTTCGTGCTCGGCTTCATCTCTTGCCTCCTTGGAGTGGGTTGCGTCTCACTCCGTGGACACGCCGCGGCGCGGAGATGTGACCGAACTGGCCACGGCTCGCTCCAGCAGGATCCTTCGCTCACGTTCGTTGCGGGTGAGCGACGCCGCCAGCTCGAATTCGCCCCGGGCCTCGTCGCCGCGGCCCAGCTTCTCCAGCAGGTCGCCCCGGACGCTTGGGAGCAGGTGGTAGCTGTCGAGGGCTCCTTCGGTTACGAGGTCGTCCACGATCTTCAGGCCGGCCTCGGGACCGAAGGCCATCGCTATTGCCACCGCCCGGTTCAGTTCCACCACCGGTGAGCGGGTCAGCTCCGCGAGCGCGTCATAGAGCGCCACGATTCGCTCCCAGTCGGTCTCATCACCCGTACGTGCACGAGCGTGGCAGGCAGCGATGGCCGCCTGCAGCGCGTACGGGCCGAGCCCGCCGCGGCCCAGCTCCTCGGCCCGCTCGAGGGCGGCCAGGCCACGGCCGATCAGGAGCCGGTCCCAGCGGGTGCGGTCCTGGTCCATCAGGAGCACGGGCTCGCCGCCCGGGCCGAGCCGCGCACGAGAGCGGGATGCCTGAATCTCCATCAGAGCCACCAGTCCGTGCACCTCGGGCTCGTCGGGTGACAGCCCGGCCAGCACACGGCCCAGCCGGAGCGCCTCGGCCTGGAGCGACGGGCGGATCAGGTCCTGGCCCGCGGTGGCCGAGTAGCCCTCGTTGAAAACGAGGTAGATCACCTCCAGCACCGACGACAGTCGCGGTCCCAGCTCCTCGCGCGGTGGTAGTTCGAACGGCACGCGGGCGGCCACGAGCGTTTTCTTCGCGCGGGTGATCCGCTGGGCGATCGTCGGCTCGGCCGCGAGGAAAGCCCGCGCGATCTCGTCGGTGGTGAGTCCGCCCAGCAGCCTGAGCGTCAGCGCCGCCCGCGCCTCCTTCGAGAGCACCGGGTGGCAGGTGAGGAACATCAGGCGGAGGAGGTCGTCGCCCACGTAGTCGTCGATCGCGGCGTCGACGTCCTCCTCCTCACGACCCAGGCCCAGCTCGATCTCCCTCGCGAGCTCCTCCTGCTTTCGCTCCAGCGTCGTGCGCCGGCGCAGGAGGTCGATCGCTCGGTGCTTCGACGTGGCGATGAGCCAGGCGCCCGGGTTCCCCGGGACGCCCGACTCGGGCCACTGCTCCAGTGCCGCCACGAGCGCGTCCTGCGCGAGCTCCTCCGCGAGCCCCACGTCGCGCACGATGCGCGTGAGTGCGGCGATCAGCTTCGGCGACTCGATGCGCCAGACGGCCTCGATCGCCCGCTTGGGGTCGCGCGGCGTCACGCGGCTAGGACTGCTGCTCCTCGATCTGCCGGCGGAGCCTGTCGTCCCGCTCGCGCAGCTCGGGCGTGAGCTCGTCGCCGAAGTCCTCGGCCTCGAAGACCGGGCGCAGCTCGAGCACGCTCTCGCCTTCCATCGGGTTCGGGCAGCGCTTCGCCCACTCGATCGCCTCGTCCATGTCGCGCACCTCCCAGAGCCAGAACCCCGCCAGGAGCTCCTTCGTCTCGGCGAACGGCCCGTCGACGACCGAGCGCTCCTCGCCTGAGAAGCGCACGCGCACGCCCTTCGAGCTCGGGTGGAGGCCCTCGCCGGCGACCATCACGCCGGCCTTGACGAGCTCCTCGTTGTAGGCGCCCATAGCGTCGAGCAGCTCCGTGCCAGGCATCTCTCCGGCTTCGCTCTGCTCGTTCGCCTTGACCAGCACCATGACCCGCATTCCAATCTCCTTTGTCCGGGGCTTTACCGAGACGTCGAACGAGGCTGTGCAAAATCGACACGGCCCGCGAAAGTTTCTGCGGTCGCCGTAGGGTGCCAGGCATGAAGCGACTTCTTGGACTCACCACCGCCCTGATTCTGGTGTGGGCTCTCGTTCCGGCAACCGCCTCCGCCCTCATCCAGCTGGACCGCGGAATCGCAGGCGCGCGACTCGGCAACACAAAGAAGCAGGTGCGCGCCGCGCTGGGCAAGCCGGCGAAGATCCGCAACGGCACGAACGAGTTCGGCGCCTTCACCGTCTTTCGCTACGCCGGCGGCATCCGCGTGACCTTCCAGGGCCAGCAGACGGTCACCGCCGTCCAGACCACCGGCCTCGGTGACCGCACCGCCCGCGGTGTGGGGGTCCGGTCCACAGAGGCGGCGGTTCAGAGCCGCGTCCCCGGCGTGGACTGTGAGACGTTCGAGGGCACCCGCATCTGCCAGCGTGGCGAGGGGCTACCCGGCCAGCGCATCACCGCGTTCTTCCTGAAGAACGGCCGCGTGACCCGCGTGATCGTCGGCTTCGTAATCGACTAGCCGCGGCGATTATCGGGCCGCTGCCCCTTCGGGCCAGCCGTCCACGAAGATGTCCAGAGCGAGCTCGGCATCCGGCGTGCCGGCGTATCGGTCCAGGTCCCCGACGCCCGCCTCGGCGAGGATCTCGTCGTCGATGAACGTGTTGCCGGTGCACTCGCGCGGGTCGCCGCGCAGGATCTCGTAGGCGGCATCGGCCACGATCGAGGGCATCCGCGAGCGCGACATCGCCTCGTCGCCGCCCAGCAGGTTCTGAACCGCGGCCGTGGCGATCATGGTCCGCGGCCACAGGCAGTTCGCCGCGACGCCGGCCTCCGCCTCGTCGGCCGCCACGCCGAGCGTGATCATCGTCATGCCCATCTTCGAGAGGGTGTAGGCGCTGTGCCCCCTCAGCCATTTCGGATCGGCCGACAGCGGCGGTGACAGCGTCAGCACGTGCGCGTGGTCCGACTCGCGCAGGTGCGGCAGGCATGCGCGCGTGACCACGAACGTGCCGCGCGCGTTGATCTGCTGCATCAGGTCGAAGCGCTTCACCTCGAGGTCGCGCATGGGGGCGAGGTTGATCGCGGACGCGTTGTTCACGACGAGGTCGATCCCTCCGAACTTCTCGACGGTCTGCGCCACGGCCGCATCGACCCCGTCGGCGTCGCGAATGTCACCCACGATCGGAAGCGCCTCGCCGCCGGCCTCCTCAATCTCGGCGGCGGCCGTGTGGATGGTGCCCGGGAGCTTGGGGTGAGGTTCGGAGGTCTTCGCTACCAGTGCGATTTTCGCTCCGTCGCGTGCGGCGCGTTTGGCGATTTCGAGGCCGATCCCCCGGCTGCCGCCTGACATGAACATCACTCTGTCCCGAAGCATTGGCGGAGCCTATTGGCTGCGCAGCAGCGGCAGCACGTCCTCGGCGAACTGGTCCAGGAAGCGCGCCTGGTCCTCGCCCGGGGCGTGCAGGACGAGCTCGTCGAAGCCGAGGTCGGCGTAGCGCCTGATCCCGTCCGCGATCTCGGACGGGTCGTCCGAGACGATGAAGCGGGTCGGCGCACGGTCGGCGTTCTCGTCGGCGAGGCGCTCCATCTCGAGCGGGTCGTCCACGCCCTCCTTCTGCTCCGGAGTGAGCGCCAGCGCGGCCCACCAGCTGCAGTTGTCGAGCGCCCTCTGCCTGTCGCGGTCGTAGGACACCTTGACCTCGATCATCCGGCGGATCGCGCCCGGGTCGCGGCCCGCCGCCTCCGCGCCCTCGGCGACCTTTCCGAGCAGCTCGTCGTACAGGGCCGGGTCCTTGCCGCTCGTGCAGATGAAGCCGTCGCCCACGCGCCCGGCGAGCTTCGCCGCAAGCGGCCCCGAGGCGGCCACGTAGATCGGCACGGGTTCGCCGGGCCTGTCGTAGACGGTGGCGTTCGACACCCGGTACCACTCGCCCTCGAAGTCCACCCGCTCCTCGGTCCACAGCAGCCGGATCAGCTTCAGCGCCTCGGCGAGCCGCCGGCGGCGCTCCTTGCGACCGGGGAACTCCTGGCCCGTGGCCGGCGTCTCGTTCAGCGCCTCGCCCGTGCCCACGCCGAGGAACACCCGGCCGGGCGCGAGGCACCCTAGCGTCCCGAAAGACTGCGCGACGACGGACGGGTGGTAGCGCAGCGTCGGCGTCAGCACACTCGTGCCGAGGACGGCGCGCTCGGTGGCGACCGCGGCCGCGCCCAGCCAGGTCATGGCGGCCGGCCCATGGCCGCCATGGTGACGCCAGGGCTGGAAGTGGTCCGACACCCCGACGATCTCGAGCCCGATCCGCTCCGCGTGACGCGCGAACTCGAGCAGCTCCACCGGGCCGAACTGCTCCGCAGATGCCTTGTAGCCGAGCTTCACGCGGCGACCGGCAGGGGATGGTGCCGCCGGATGCCGTAGAGCGTGTCGCGCTCGGCCGCCGCCCGCCCCGCCGCGTGCGCCGCGCCGATCAGGTCGCCGGGCTCGAGCTTCACGCCGTGGTACGACCCGGCGAGGCGCGAGATCGACTCCTCCATTAGCGTGCCGCCCAGGTCGTTGACGCCCCAGTCGAGCGCCTCGGTGGCGGCGTCAAGCCCCATCTTCACCCAGCTCGCCTGGAGACTCGGGATCGTCCGCCCGAGCGCGAGCCGGAACGCGGCCGTGTGCTTCAGGTTCTCGTCGCGCGAGATCTCCTCGATGCCGTGCGTCCGGCCGAGCAGCGTGTGGAACGGGATGAACGACAGGGGCACGAACTCGGTGAAGCCCCCGGTTCGCTCCTGAAGCGAGCGCACGACGCGCATGTGCTCGGCGAGCTCCCACGGCTCCTCGATGTGACCGAACATCACGGTCACGGTGCTGCGGACGCCGGCGGCGTGGGCCGCCTCGACGATCTCAACCCAGCGCGCCACCGGCAGCTTGTTGGGGGAGATGCGCTGCCGGACGCCGTCGTGAAGCACCTCGGCCGCCGTGCCGGGCGTGGACCCGAGACCGGCCGCACGCAGGCGCGCGAACACCTCGTCAAGCGGCAGCCCGCCGGCCATGAAGTGGATCTCCATGGGCGAATAGGCGTGAAGGTGGATGTGCGGAGCCTCCTCCTTCGCGATCCGCAGCCAGCGCTCGTAGTCCTCAATCGTCCAGCTCGGGTGGATGCCGGACTGCATGCATATCTCGGTGGCGCCGAACGCCACCGCCTCGCGCACCCGGCGCCGGAACTCCTCCTCGGAGTGCTCGTACGCGTCCGGCGAGCGCCTGCCCTGGCCGAAGCCGCAGAAGGCGCACCCGACGGTGCAGATGTTGGAGACGTTGATGTTCCGGTTCACCACGAAGGTGACGGTGTCGCCCGCCAGCTCGGCGCGCAGCGAGTCGGCGGCCTGGCGCATGTCCTCGATCGCCTCCGGGCGCGTCTCGGCAAACAGCGCGGTGAGCTCCTCCTCGCCCAGCTCGCGGCCGTTCGCGGCCCGCTCGACAGCCGCGGGCACGAGCTCGTGCCGGACGCGCCGCTCCTCGCGCCGCCCCGATCCGCTCCTCGGGATGAAGGACCAGTACTTCAGCTTGATGACGTCGAGCACGCCCTGCTCGAGCCAGCCGCTGTCCATGTACTGCGGATAGACGCAGAGACGCTCGGCGAGCGCCTGGCCGCGCGCCGCCAGCCGTTTGCGCATCTCGTGCACTGAGGGGAACGGATGCTCGGGCGAGATGTGGTCGCCGTTCGCGGACAGGCCGCCGAGGTCAGTAGCGCCGTCGTCCACCAGGGGCAGCCACCAGTCGGACAGGTTCGGCGGGATCTGGACACCCACGTCCGGCATCAGCCGCCGCGCCTCGCGGACAAGCACGCGCATGTCGTCGAGGCCGATCGGCGTGGCCCACGGCGGCAGCTCGAGCGCCTCGCCGCCCGTGCCCGACCGCTGCGCCTCCTCGGCGATCTCGGCCGGGTCCTCGCCGTAGTAGCGCCTGTGCTGCACGAAGTTCTGGAGGATCACCTCCTGGAGGTGGCCGTGCTCGGCATGGACCGCCGCCAGCGCCCGCAACGCCTCGACTCGGTCCTCGGCGCTCTCGCCGATCCCCACGAGGATGCCGCTCGTGAACGGGATGCGCAGCTCGCCCGCCGCCCGGATCGTCTCGAGCCGCAGCGCCGGGTCCTTCGTCGGCGAGCCCTGGTGCGCCACGAGGTCCGGACGCATCGACTCGAGCATCAGGCCCTGCGAGGCGGTGACCTCTCGCAACCGGGCGAGCTCGGAGCGCGAAAGCGCGCCCAGGTTGGTGTGCGGCAGCACGCCGCGCTCCAAGGCGCGCTCGCAGCACCACGCCACGTACGAAACGAAGTCGTCGAACCCCAGCGCGGCGAGCCGCTCACGGACGCCCGGGTGGTGGGCGGGATCGTCGCCCGTGAGGATCAAGAGCTCCTTCACGCGCCGGCGCGCCGCGTCGTCAAGCAGCCGCTCCACCTCGGCCGGCTCGTGGAGGTGCGGCCGGTGCGTCGCGAACGCGCAGTACTTGCAGTGCGAGACGCAGGTGCGCGACAGCGACAGCGTCAGGTTGCGCGAGAAGGTGACGCGACGGCGCGGCAAGAATGCCACGCTACCGCACGGCTCAGCCCTTGAACGCGAAGGCGAAGTAGTTGGCGTAACCCTCGTCGCCACCGAGCGCCTTGAGCTGGTCGCGGGCGCTCGTGAGGGCCGCCTCGTCGCGCGACCCCCAGTGGGCGCGGGCGGCCGCGCGCTGGCGGTTCGCGACGTAGCGAACGAAGTCGTTGTAGATCTTGCCGGCGTAGTAGTCGCCGGCCACGCCATGCCGGCCGCCGACCTTGAACTCACGCACCTTCTTCAGAAGCGTCTCGAAAGTTGCGCAGGTGCCGAACGAGTACGCGGCGCGGTTGAATGCCATGCGCTTGCCCTGCGCGTCGATGCCGGCCTGCAGCACCGGGTCGGTGAGCGGGTTGTCGAAGCGCTTCAAGAAGCGCTCGAAGTGCGGCTCGTAGACGCCTACCCAGGCGCCCTCGAGCGCCACCTCGTGAAGCTCCTTCCAGAGCGCCCTGGCGCCCCGGGCGTAGGCGTCGCGCTGCGAGCGATCGCGGACACCGCGGATGCGCGCCCAGCCGCGGCCCCTCGTGCGGCAGGCCGCCAGCGCGCTCTCGGCGGCGCGCGTGCGCGCGGCCACCGCCGAGTCGGAGCCGCGCTTCAGCTTTGCGAGCTCCACCACCGCGCTCTCAACGCGGGTGACGTCGACCGGCTTCTGGGCCTGGGCGGCCGCCGGAAGGAGTGCGAGGGCGAGCATGGCGATCAGGATGCGCATACATCCTGAAAGATCGGCTTTCCGGCGCGCGTCTTTAGGGGTAGAGCGGCGTAGCGCGGAAGCGCTCGCGCAGGAAGTTGAAAGAGGGCTTCCTCACGCCCTCGTAGGTGATCAGCCCCTTGTGGTGCCGGGTGTTCGGCTCATACTCCGGCGGGCGGCGGCCCGCGCCGCCCGTCCAGCCGGGGTAGATCTCGAACTCGCGCAGCGTCCAGTAGATCGCCCCCGAGAGAGCCGGCGACGAGTCCACGACGTCGAGCGTGCGCTGCGCGTGGAACGTCTGGAAGGGATAGCCGCCCCTCAGATCCGGCGCCGCGTCCGCCCACTCGGGCCGGCCTTCCGCGCCCCACTCGGTCATCACGATGGCATGCGCCGGGTACTGGTCGCGCAGCTCGCGGATGTACGGCGCGAGCGTGTCGAAGTCCTGGACCCACTCGTACCAGCCGAAGTACTGGTTCAGGCCGATCATGTCGAACGAGTGATAGGTGAACTGCTCGGCGTAGCCCGGGCGCCCCTTGATGTCCACCGAGATCGGCAGCGTGGGGTCAAGGTCGCGAGCCTGCGCCTGGGCGGTGAGCAGGAAGCGCTGCGTGCCGGGCTTCTGGTCGGGCGTGAAGGTCAGTTCGTTCGCCACGGAGTGGGTGAGCACGGACGGATGGCTGCGCGCGGCGGTGACCGTCCGCCTCACCGAGAGCAGCGCGCGCTCGCGCTCCTTCGGCTGCCAGAGGAGGTGCGCGCCGTGGTCGCGCTGCCAGATCGGCGCCTGGTTCCAGACCATGATCCCCGCGCGATCGAGCCGCGCCAGCAGGCGCTCGTTCAGCAGGTAGTGCGCCCGCGTGACGTTCGCGCCGAGGTCCTTCAGGTCCGCCACGATCCTGTCCATGTCCGAGGCGGTGAGCGCCGCGCCGGAGCCGGGCATGTCCTCGTGAATCGAGGCGCCGCGCAGCTGGACCAGGCGGTTGTTCAACCACAGGCGCCCCTGCTTCACCTCCACCGACCGGAGGCCGATGCGCCGGCGCTCCCGCTGCACGACCCGGCCGCGCTCGCGCAGCGTGAGCGCGGCGCTGTAGAGCCGCGGCGAGTCCGGCGACCAGAGCTGTGGCGCGGGGACCTTCATCGAGACCCGCACGCGGCTCGTCCTGCCGCGCTGGGCGGGCAGGGGGAAGCGGCGGGTGGTGGTCCGTCCGCCCGGCGAGCGCAGCCGCACCTCCAGCTCGGGCCGGATCCGCCGCACGCCGCGCCGCTCGAGCACGCCGTCGACGAGCAGCTCCGCCCGGCAGCGCCGCGCCGCACCGCGGCACTCCACGTTCGACATCGTGCCGAGGTCAGCAATGTGCGCCGGGCCTGCCGGCACCAGCGTCACGGGCCGCACGATGCCGTTCCAGTTCCACCAGCCCTCGGGCAGCTTCGGGTTCTTCCGCCCGTCGACGATCACGACGAGCTCGTTCCGCCGGTTCGGGCGCAGCCCGCGCGCTGGGACGGTGAAGGGCGTGTACGGATCGACATTGCGGCCGACACGCCGCCCGTTGAGGATGACCGCAGCGTTGCGGCGCACGCTCTCGAAGCGGAGCAGCCAGCTGAAGCCCCGCGGGGTGGGCGGGCCCCGGAAGCTGACGCGATAGCGGCGGACGACACCGGGATAGAGCGCGGGCAGCGCCCGCGTGTCGAACACGCCCGGCACTCGGGCGGACCGCCACTCGCCGGGCGCCTGCGCGGCGCGCCCGGCCGCGGTGCGCGGGGCCGACGGCCTGGCGGTCTCGGGCGCGGTCTCCTCGGGTGGCGCCTCCTGCGGCGGCGCGGGCGTCGAGGGCTCCACTCGCATCTCCCAGCCGCCCGAGAGAATCCGCTCGCTCGGAGTGGCCTGGCCGCGCGCCGGCGGCGCCGTGAGGCCGAGCAGGGCAATCGCGATCAGCACGGTGCGCCGCATGGAGGTCACCACCGTAGCCAGTCGCGGCGTGTGCGTCTGAGACAGTTTCCGGGTGCCGCCGCTCGCCGCAGGGGTCGAGTTCCTCGATGCTCCGCTTGCCGCCTTCGGGCTGCTCCTGGTCGCGGGCGCGCTCGTATCGGGGATCGCCGGGCGGACGTTCCTGTCGCTCACCGCCGGCTTCGTCGTCGCCGGCTTCGTGCTCGGCGAGGGCGGCTTCGAGGTGCTCGAGTTCGACCCGACGTCGCAGTTCGTGCAGGGTCTCGCCGTCGTCGCGCTGGTCCTGCTGCTGTTCCGCGACGGCCTCGAGGTCGAGGAGGAGATGCTCCAGGGCGCCTGGCATCTGCCGCTCCGGAAGCTGGTGCTCGCCATGCCGCTCACCTGCGTGCTGGTCGCGCTCGTTACGCATGCGCTGACCGACCTGGACTGGACCGAGTCGTTCCTCGTGGGCGCCCTGCTGTCGCCGACCGACCCGGTCCTCTCCTCGGCGGTGATCACCAACCCACGCGTGCCACGCCTGATCCGCCACTCGCTGAACCTGGAATCGGGCTTGAACGACGGCCTCGCGCTTCCCGCCGTGCTCGCGTTCACGGCCGCGGCCGCCGGCGAGGAGGATTTCGTGTGGTGGGAGTTCGTGCTCCAGGACGTGCTGGTTGGCCTCGTCTCCGGCCTAGTGGTGGCGTTCGCGGCCTCGCGGCTGATGCCACGCGGGCGATCGCTCGGCTACGCGATCAGCACGCACCAGAAGGCGCTCTATGCCCTGGGCGTCGCGTTCGCCGCGTACGGCACGGCGACGCTGCCACCGGAGGGGAACGGCTTCATCGCCGTCTTCGTCGCCGCCATCGCGCTCGGCATCTGGCGCCCGGACATCCGCGAGTGCTTCGAGCACCAGAGCGAGGACATAATCGAGCTGGTCAAGCTCGCCATCTTCCTGGTCTTCGGCGCGATCATCACGCTCGACGGCCTCTTCGGGGACGGCTGGGCCGCTGTGGGGATCGTGGCGTTCACGCTGCTGGTGGCCCGCCCGGTGGCGGTCTTCACGGCGCTGGCCGGCACCCGCCAGGTGGACCTTGCCGGAAAGGCGTTCATGGCGTGGTTCGGCCCGAAGGGCGTCGCGACCATGGCGTTCGCGCTGTTCGTGCTCGGCTCGGGGGTACCGGAGGCGGAGCGGATCGCCGACATCGCGGCGCTCGCCGTTCTCGTCTCGATCATCGCGCACGGCCTCACGGACCATCCGGGCACCGAATGGATCATCCGGCGCACGGATTCTTCGGAAGAAGCGGAGAAAGAACTGGCGCAAAGCCGCGTGTCCGGGTAGTACATTCCTCGCGCCCTCTGGCAGGGGGCGTGGGGACTATCTGAATGGGGAGCTTCCATGCTTGACGTGCGCTCGCGCGCCGGGATCGCCGCGGTGACGACCGGCGCTGCCTTGCTTCTCGCTCTTCCGGTCGTCGCCGCCGGCCAGGCGCCGGACGTAAGCGGGGTCGTGGGAGGCGTCAAGGAGAAGGTCGGAAACGCCCCGCCCGCGCCGCCCGTGTCGGTGCCCGCCCCTCCGGTGAACCTGCCCGCGCCCGCCGCGCCTCCGGCGCCCGCCCCGAGGGGGCAGGGCTCGCCCCCCGCCCGGGGGCCGGCCGTCCAGGCTCCCGCGGCATCTCCGCAGGCCCCGCCGGCGCAAGCGCGCTCCAAGAAGCCGGCCGATCCCGGCGGAGGCCGTGGCGAGCGGCCCGGCCCGGCGCCGAGCCCCTCGCAGAATGAGCCCGCAGCGGGCGAGGGCGGCGGGTCGGGCGACGGTGGTTCGAAGGCCGGCGGAGACGGCGGCGCCGACGATGGCGGCGGAGGCGGCGGAGGCGACGGAGGCGACGGCAAGACGACGAACGTGAGCCAGGACGGCGGCGCGCCAACCGACGTGGAGATCGCCGACGAGGCGGTCGAGGCGCCTGTCGACGCCAGCCCGTCCACGCTGCCGTTCACGGGCTTCCAGCTGGCGCTCATGGTCGCGCTCGGGCTGGCCGCCGTGGGCACGGGCCTCGCGCTGCGCCGCGGAGCACGCGGCACTGGATAGGCGCGCCGCTGGGTAGATTCCCGGGTCATGGAGACCTGGGACATCGCCTCGCTCGACGTTCAGCCGCACCAGCCGGAGGTCCTTCGGACCGATCCGGAGGCGCGGGTGATCGCGATCAATCTGCCGGCGGGCGAGGAGCTCCAGGAGCACCAGGTCCACGAGCGCGCGTGGGTCGTCGTGGCGGCGGGCGAGGTCGAGATCGAGGAGGGCGGCTCGGCTGTCGGGTCCACGGTCTCGGGCGGCCCGGGCTTCGTCGCGCACTTCGATCCGAAGGAGCCGCACGAGGTGCGTGCCGCCAGCGACGCCCGCCTGCTGTTGTTCCTGGCGCCCTGGCCGGGCGAGGGGCACCCGAGCCGGCGCTAGCATCCGGAGCGTGGACCCTTCGCGCAAGCGGAAGCTGAGGCTGGTCGTCGCCCTGTCGGCGGCGCTGCTGCTCGCGACGGCGCTGATCTACACGAGCTTCAGCGCCTCCACCGAGGCCAGCAAGCCGAGCGAGATCAAGCCGGGTCGGTCGTACGAGCTGACGGGCAAGGTCGTGAACGGGTCGATCGAGCACCGGGGCAGCGACCTGCGCTTCCGCATCCGCGACCGCGACGGCGCTCACTCGGTGCCCGTGACCTACACCGGCGTCGTGCCCGACCCCTTCCGCGACGGCCGCGAGGTAATCGTCTCCGGCGAGCTCCAGAACGGCACCTTCGTGGCCGAGCGCGACTCGCTCGTCACGAAGTGCCCCTCGAAGTTCACGGAAGACAAGAAGGCGAGCTGAGGCCGAGATGGCGGGTGTCGGCTCCGCCTGCCTCGCGGTAGCGCTGCTAACCGCGCTCTACGCGGTCGGCGCGTCGATCTACGGCGCCCGCTCGGGACGGCCCGAGTGGCTCACCTCCGGCCGGCGCGCGATCTACTGCGTCGCGGCGCTGTGCGTCGGGGCGTTCGCCATCCTCGAGGCCGCCTTCCTGCGCTCGGACTTCTCGTACGCGCTGGTGGCCGAGGGGTCGTCGACCGATACGCCCACCTTCTACAAGGTCACCGCGGTGTGGGCCACGCAGGACGGCTCGCTGCTCCTGTGGGCCACGCTGCTGTCGCTGTTCGCGAGCGCCGTTTTGTTCGTTACGCGGCGATCCCTCCGCGACATCGCCCCCTACGCGACCGCCGTGCTCGGCACGGTGGCTGCCTTCTTCCTCCTGCTGATGGTCGGCTGGGAGAATCCGTTCGACACGCTCGCGGTGCCGCCGCCCGAGGGAGCGGGCCTGAACCCGCTGCTGCGCCACCCGGCGATGATGATCCACCCGCCGATCCTCTACACCGGCTATGTGGGCTTCTCGGTGCCGTTCGCGTTCGCGATCGGCGCGCTGGTCGCCCGGCGCACCGGCGCCGACTGGATCCGCGCCACGCGCCGCTTCGCGCTGATCGCCTGGATGTTCCTGGGCACCGGGATCATGCTGGGCGCGCTCTGGTCGTACACCGAGCTCGGCTGGGGCGGCTACTGGGCCTGGGACCCGGTGGAGAATGCGTCGCTGATGCCCTGGCTCGTGGGCACCGCGTTCCTCCACTCGATCATGGTCCAGGAGAAGCGCGGGATGCTGAAGGTGTGGAACGTCTCGCTGATCTGCGCCACGTTCACGCTCGCGCTGCTCGGCACCTTCCTCGTGCGGAGCGGCATCCTCGAGTCGATCCACGCGTTCGGCGCGTCCACGATCGGGGTCCAGTTCCTGGTCTTCATCGGGCTCGTGATCGCGCTGTCGGCGGGGCTGATCATCTCGCGGCTGCCGCTGCTCCGCTCGGAGGCGAGGCTCGACTCGCTGCTCTCGCGCGAGGCGTTCTTCCTGCTGAACAACCTCGTGCTCGTCGGGCTCTGCCTCGTGATCATGTGGGGCACGTTCTTCCCCCTGATCTCCGAGGCGATCACGGGCACCGAGGCGAGCGTCGGGCCACCGTGGTTCAACAAGATCGTGACGCCACTGGCGCTGGTGCTCGTGCTGCTCACCGGCGTGGGGCCGGTGCTGGCGTGGCGGCGCGTGACGCCCGCGGCGCTCTGGCGGGTGCTGTTGGTTCCGGTCGCCGCGGCATTGCTCGCGCTGGTCGGGCTGCTGGCCTTGACGGACGCCTCCGACAGTCCTGCCTCGCTCGCCATGTTCTGCCTCGTCGCGTTCGTGATCACGGTGGTGGGGCAGGAGCTCTGGCGCGGAACGAGGGCGCGGCGCACGATGACGGGCGAGTCGTTGCCGCGCGCGCTCAGGCGGCTGACCGGCCGCAACCGGCGGCGCTACGGCGGCTACCTCGTGCACGCCGGGATAGCGGTGCTGTTCCTCGGAGTCGCGGCGTCGTCGGCGTTCCTCGACCAGCGCGACGTGCGGATCTCCCCCGGCGAGTCGTTCGAGGTGAACGGCTACGAGGTCACCTACCGCGAGGCCACGGCGAAGCTGGGCGGCGACTCCTCGGGCACCGGGGCGCCGATCTCGTTCGGGGCAGTGCTGGACGTGCGCAAGGACGGCGAGCACTTCGTGATGCGCCCGCTGCGCAACTACTACGCGAGCGGCGACCCGTCGCTGGGGACGATCTCCCGCTTCTTCGAGGGCGAGGCCACGAGCGAGGTCGACGTGCGCTGGGGCCTCACGCGCGACTTCTGGATGGCGGTGCGGCCCGACATCGGTTCGCTCGACGCGCAGATCCGCGAGGCCGACGAGAAGTTCGCCGACTCGGCCGGCGACGTCCAGGCGCTGATCGTGGCCGCGCTCGCGGAGCGCTACCGGGGCAACCCGCCGCCGGCGGCGTTCCGTGCGATCGCCTCGCCGCTCGTTGTGTGGATCTGGATCGGCGGCGCGATCGCGGTGCTCGGCGCCCTCATCGCGGCATGGCCCTCGCCCGAGGCGCGACTGCGGCGGGTGCGCTCGCTCTACTCGGCCCGGGTCGGCCGAGAGCTGTCGCGCGCCTAGGCGCCCGTGGAGTACGCGATCGCCCTGCTCGTGCTCGCCGCCGTGGTCGGCGCCGTGCTGTCGGTCCCGCTCCGCCGCCGCGGCGAGGCGGAGCGCCGCGACGAGACCCGCCTGGCCGAGCTCGACGCGGCGAAGGAGGCGAAGTACCGCGAGATCCGCGACGCCGAGCTGGACCACCAGATGGGCAAGCTCTCGCGGGAGGACTGGCGAGCTGTCGACCGCGACCTGCGCTCCGAGGCAATCGAGATCCTGCGCCAGCTGGACCGGCTGGAGGGCCGAACCCCGGACGGCGGAATGGACCGCTAGCGGCCCGGGGTCGGCGCTGCTAGATCTTCAGTAGGACGATCACGTTCGCCACGAATAGCAGCGAGAAGAAGATCGTCCAGCGGTTCAGGTTGCGCTCCACCAGGGAGCCGCCGCCGAACGGTCCTGCTCCGGTTCCGACGCCGAAGGCGCCGGAGAGGCCTGCGTCCTTGCCGGAGTGCAGCAGGATGAGCACGATGACGATGACCGCGAGGATCACCTGAACGCCGCTGAGGATGGCCTCCATCGCGCGAAAGGGTACTAACCCGTAAAACGCACACCGTCCGCTCGCAGCGCGGGGCAGACGACTCCGTAGGCGAAGCGGCGGCCGTAGAACTCGCCGTCGCTCGTGAGCGCTTGGCCGCGGGTCAGCGCCTCGGTGCGGGACAGGATCCCCAGCACGCTGTCGGTCAGCCGCAGGTCGCGCAGCGGGCGTGTCACTCGGCCGTCTTCGATCAGGAACGTGCCGTCGCGGGTCACGGCCGTGATCAGCGTCTCCTTTGGCCGCACCACGTTGGCGTACCAGAGCCGGGTCACGTAGATCCCGCGCTCGACCGGGGCGCAGAGCTCGGTCTCGTCGGCCGCTCCGCCGCCGGCCAGCACCAGATTGCTGGGGTGGGGGCCGCCCGGGTCGCCGCCCGGCGTGAGCGCGTGACCGGTGCTGCGCTCGCCCGCCAGCGCCGCGCTGCGGATGTCGTGCGCCACCCC
The DNA here is from genome assembly GCA_035641775.1 of Thermoleophilaceae bacterium. Lineage (GTDB taxonomy): Bacteria > Actinomycetota > Thermoleophilia > Solirubrobacterales > Thermoleophilaceae > JACVRW01. The sequence goes on along the minus strand of DASQTS010000069.1, from coordinate 5,544 downwards.
ATGCGCCACTCCGTTCTGGATCAGCGGGATCGGCGCCTTGCGCGTGCCCTCGGCGTCGAACTCGCGCGGCAGCGTCCGCCGGTTGCCCGGGGAGTCGGACAGGTCGATTGCGGGCGCCGTGACGCGCTCGCCCAATCGGCCGTCCAGCGCGCCTCGCCCCTCGGCGTGCGCGAGTCCGTTGAACGCGCACCCGGCCAGCAGGTCGAGCAGCCAGCCGGTCGCCTGGGCCTCGAACACCACCGGGTACTCGCCAGGCGGGAGCCCCGCCGTCTCGCTGCCGAAGGCCGCCTTGCCGGCCGCCCGCTCGGCGAGCTCGCGCGGCCGGATATCGCCCACCGCCACGGCCGCCTGCGACGCGTAGCCGCTGCGGCCTCCCGGCGCGATGCAGATGACCTTCATGAAGGCGTCCGTGTGACGCGCCCAGCCGCCACCCTCGTCCGCGAGCTCCCAGCCGTACTCAAGCTCCGCAACGGTCCAGATGCCGTGCGCCTCGACCCCGTGGTCGCCTGCCACCGCGAACGTCTCGGCCAGCGCCGCACCGCCAAGGCCCGCGTCGAGCGCCGCTGTGTCGGCGTCGAACGACTCGTAGTCCACGAGCTCGTGGTCCGGGTCGAATCCCGGGAAGCGGCCGTCGCCGGTGGCCGCCGCCGCGCGCGCGGCCTCGCGGGCGCGGGACGCGCACTCCTCCAGGCCCTTGTCGTCCACGGCGTTGGTCGACGCCCGCCCGACATGCCCTCGGAACGGGATTGCGATCTCGACCGTGTGGTCGTCGATGAAGGTCGACTGCGTGGGCCGGCCGGCCGCGAAGCGCAGCATCAGCGAGCGCTCGCGCGTGACGAAGGCGAAGCCTCCCGGACCCGCGTACCGGGCCGCCCGCCCGGTGATCTCCTCCGCCTCGTCGACGCTCACGCCACGCCCACCTGCACGTCCCGGAAGCGCGCCGGCGCCGCGCCGTGGGAGACGCGCATCACCTGGCCCGGCTCGCCCTTGCCGCAGTCGAGCAGCGAGATCAGCCCCCACTCGCTCGGGGAGCAGACCGCGTCGCAGCTTCCCCAGAACTCGGGTGTGATCCCGGCATAGCTCGGATTCCGCAGCAGGCGTCCGCGCTCCCCGTCCTTGATCTCCCAGGCGGCCTCGCCCTCGAACTGGAAGTGGAGCCGGCGGTCGTCGATCGACCACGAGCGGTTCGTGTCGACCAGCAGGCCCTCGCCCGTGTCGGCGATCAGCTCGTCGAGCGTCCCGGCCGTGCCCGCCTCGAGGTTCACGTTGGTCATTCGCACGATCGGCTGGCGCGCGAAGCCCTCGGCGCGCATGCAGCCGCCGGAGCGCTCGATCCCGATCTCGGATGCCGTCTCGCGCGAGGACAGGAAGCCGGCCAGCACGCCCTCGCGCACGATCGGAACCGGTCGTCCCTCCACGCCCTCGTCGTCCCAGCGGAAGGTGCCGAGCCCCCCGGGACTCGTGGCGTCCGCCGTCACGTTCACGTGCTCGGACCCGAACTGGAGCGAGCCGATCCCGTCGGCCGGCACGAAGCTCGTCCCCGCGTAGGAGGCCTCGCGGCCGAGCACACGGTCGAGCTCAACGGCGTGCCCGATCGACTCGTGCACCTGGAGCCCGAGCTGCTCCCCGGCCAGGATCAGCGTCGTGCGCCCCGGCGGACAGGCAGGCGCCCGCAGCAGCGCCGCCGCCTCGCTGGCGATGCGCGGCGCGTGCCCGGGCAGCTCGAGCCGCAGGAAGTGCTCGTACCCAGCCTCCGCCACGTGCCCGCCGTGCGAGGCGGGATACGAGCGAATCTGGCTCTCGGCCCCGTGCACCGCCACCGCGGCGATGCCGCCGCCACACTCGGTGATGCGCTGCTCGCAGAGCGCGCCGTCCGTGCTCACGAACAGCTTGTCGGTCGCGAAGGCGGCGAAGCGCGCGAGCGTCAGGCTCACGCCGGGGTCGGTCCGCAGGCCGGCGTCCGCGGCGAGCAGCACCGCAAGCTTCTCCTCCACCGGCACCTCGAACGGATCGCGCTCGACCGCGTTCGCCCACTCGCCTCGGGCGGGCGGCTCCGGGGCGAGTGGCGCGGGGTCGGGCACGGCGGGCTGCGCCCCCGCGATCGCGAGCGCCCGGTCGAGCGCGGCCTCGGCGTCACGGCGGTCGGTGCCGCGGACGGCGGCGAAGCCCCAAGCGCCGCCCACGCGCACGCGTACGCCGATCCCCTCGCTCTCGTGCGACCCGAGCTGGTCGAGCTCTCCGTTACGGGTCGAGAGGCGCTCGACCCTGGATCGCACGAAGCGCGCGTCGGCGTAGCCGGCGCGCGCCTCTGCTGAATCGATCAGATCCGTGAGCAGGCCCCGCACCTTGCGAGCCTACCCCTGGAGCGGGTTGCCTAGGCCTGTCGAACTGCCGAGATATCGAGGGTCAGCGTGACCTTCTCGCCGACGAGCAGGTTGCCGCTTCCGAGCGCCTGGTTGAAGGTCATGTTCCAGTCGCCGCGGTTGACGCGGCCGGTGACCTCGAGGCCGACGCGGGTGTTGCCCCAGGGGTCGGTCTCCGTGCCCTCGACCACGGCGGTGAGCGTGACCGGGCCGGTTACCCCGTTCATGGTGAGGTCGCCCTCGATCTCGAATGTGTCCTCGTCGAGCGGGCGGATCGAGGTCGACTCGAAGCGGATCTCCGGGTTCGCCTCGACGCCGAAGAAGTCGGCGGAGCGCAGGTGCTCGTCACGGCCGGAGTCGTTCGTGTTCACCGACCTCGCCTGGATCGTGCCGGACGCGCGAGCCGCCGAGAGGTCCTCGCCGATCTCGAGCGCCCCCTCGAACTGCTCGAACTGGCCGCGCACCGTGGCGATGCCCAGGTGCTTCACCGAGAAGCCGACCGTCGAGTGCGAGGGGTCGACGCTCCAGGTGCCCGTCGGAATCAGAGTTGCGCTTGCAGTGGAATTCATGTTGCTCCCCTATAGAAAGAACTACTTGCAGGTGCAACTATCATCGCACTGCGGCGACCGCCTGCACATGGCAGGAACAGGCCGGTGCATGTACTTATCTTACGTAAGTGCCCAGCGCGGCGGCAGCGGCGCCCCGACCCGTGCGAATGGCGCCCTCCATGTAGCCGCAGACCCACTGGTCCGAGCCGCACACGTAGAAGGGCGGCTCGTGGGTCCCGTGGAGCGGCCCCACCGCCATCACGTCACCCGGCCGCCACCCAGTGATGTAGCCGCGCGTCCAGGGGTCCACGCCCCAGCGGCGCATGAACACCGCCAGGGTGTCGCGCGCCGGCTCGCCGAAGGCGGCCACCATCTCCTCCGTCAGCTCGGCTTCGAGCTGCGCCTGGGACGTCGTGAGGAACGCCGCCAGCCGCTCGGGCGGCACGAGCGTCGACATGATGCCCTCGCGCTGCACCCACGTCCCGCCGATCACCGCGGTCTCGAAGTAGGCGTCGCCGTTCTGGCCCTGCTCGTGCCAGAACGAGTCCTCGTAGGTGAACACCACCTTCGCGGCCAGCGCGTGGCGCTGGCGGTCGAGCGAAGCCATGCGCTCGTCCGAGACGCCCTCCACGCGCAGCTCGCGAAGCGGCCCGACCGGCACGGCGGACACCACGGCCTCGGACTCGAAGCGCTCGCCCGTCTCCGTCGTCACCGAGCAGCCCTGCCGCGACACGCGGATGCGCTTCACCGGCGCGCCGTAGCGCACCCGGTATCCCAGCTCCTCCGCCATCCTCAGCGCGACGGTGGCCGAGCCCTCGGCCACGCGTTTGCACTCCCAGACCTCGTAGTCGTAGAAGCCGTTCCCGCCGGCGGCCGCCTCCTTGCGGAGCTCAGCCAGCAGCGACGTCCGCTCGATCGACTCGGCTGACAGCGCCAGCATCGCGAGGTCGCGCGCGCGCACGACGTTCCTCGTGGCGCCGCGCTCGCGCAGCCAGTCGGCGACCGACAGCCGATCGAGCCGCTCGGCCTCCGGATGCGACCACGGATCGTCCGGATCCACGCTTCGTGCGAGCGCGCCGAATTCGTCCGAGAGCGCTGCGAAGCTCGCGCGGTCGGCGTCGTCCATCCAGGGGAAGCCGTCGCCCACGTAGCGGCCGTCCACGAGCACCCAGGTGTCCTCACCAGGCAGCTGGGGAAAGGAGGGAACGATGGTGAGGCCGAGCTCCTCGACCAGCCCAACGTACGCCTCGTGAAACGGACCGATCACCTCGCCCCCGAGCTGCACGATGCGGCCGTCCGCCAGCGTCGTCTGCTCCACGCGGCCGCCGGGCCGGTTGCGGGCCTCGAGCACCGCCACGTCGGTGCCGGCCTTCATCAGATCGCGTGCGGCGCTCAGCCCCGCGAGGCCGGCGCCCACCACCACCACGTCGGTTTTCACGGGGGCATCCTCTCATGAGCCAAACCGAGCTACGGGCGCTCGCGGCGCTCGGCTTCGACGAGCTGCGGCTCGCCACGGGCGGCATCGGCCACATGCACCGGGCCATCGCCGAGCGCGCGTTCCGCGCCACGGGGCCCGGCGGCGTGGTGGCGCGGACGGTCCACGACGGCGTCACGCGCGGCGTCTACGCCGGCCTCGGGCTTGGCACGCGCGCGCTCGGCGCGGCGGCGCAGGCGGCGGTCGCCAGGCGCGAGGTCCCGGAGCTCTCCATCACTCCCCGCGGCAGCGCGCTGATCGCGGCGGTCGCGGGCCTGCGCGGCGACGCGCTCGAGGCCGAGGGCAGCCCGCTGCACCAGCCGATGGCGGTCCGGGTGAACGGGGCGCCCGTCCCGCCGCGCGCCGAGGCGCTGGCGGCCGCGTTCCCCGACACGACGGACCGCATCGTCGTGTTCCTCCACGGGCTGATGGAGACGGAGTTCTCCTGGGGCGCGAGCGAGACGTACGGCACGCGGCTCGCGCGCGACCTCGGCTGGACGCCGGTGTACGTGCGCTACAACAGCGGTCGCCGGATCTCACACAACGGCCGCTCGCTCAGCGAGCTCATGGAGGCGCTGGTAGCGGCGTGGCCGGTGGAGGTCGAGCGGATCGCCTTGGTGGGCCATTCGATGGGCGGCCTCGTGGCGCGCAGCGCCTGCCATCGAGCCGCCGAGGACGGAGCGGACTGGGTCGCGCGCATGAGGCACAGCGTGTCGCTCGGGTCGCCCCACATGGGCGCCCCGCTCGAGCAGGCGGTGCACGTGCTGAGCGCCGGCCTGGCCGCGCTGCCGGAGACCCGCGTCTTCGCGAACTTCCTGCGGCGCAGGAGCGGCGGCATCCGCGACCTGCGCCAGGGCTCGCTGGTCGACGAGGACTGGACCGGCTGCGACCCCGATGCCCTGCGGGCGGCGGCGTGCGCGGAGGTCCCGCTCTGCGAGGGGGCCACCCACTGCTTCGTCTCGGCAACGATCACGCGCAGCGAGCGGCACCCGCTGGGCCGGCTGCTGGGCGACGTGCTGGTTCTCACGCCGAGCGCGTCGGGCCGCAGCCGGACGCGGCGGATCCCGTTCGACGAGGAGGACGGGATGCACTTGGGCGGGGCGCACCACTTCGCGCTGCTCAACCACCCCGCGGTGTACGAGAAGCTGCGGAGCTGGCT
>DASQTS010000068.1:0-8667 GCA_035641775.1 Thermoleophilaceae bacterium | reverse complement strand
CGAGCCGCGCCAGGCGAGCCTTCGCCGCCTGCGCGCCTTCCGAATCCGCCCGAACCGGGAGCTCGGCCAGAACTTCCTCATCGACGACAACATCCTGCGCGTGATCGGCGCCGCCGCGGAGCTCGACCCCGCGGACGTGGTGCTCGAGGTGGGCGGCGGGCTGGGTGTGCTGTCGGAGTTTCTCGCGCCGCGCGTCGCACACCTGCATGTGGTGGAGGTCGACCGCTCGCTCGAGCCGCCGCTCCGAGAGGCGCTCGAGCCGTTCGGCAACGCGACGCTGCACCTCACCGACGCCGTGAGGGCGGATTTCGCCGAGCTGGAGCCGCGCCCGAACAAGGTCGTGGCGAACCTGCCCTATGGCGTTGCGGCGACCGTGCTGCTTAAGTCGATCGCCGAGCTGCCGGACGCGCAGCTGTGGGTCGCGATGATGCAGCGGGAGGTGGCCGACCGGCTCGCGGCCGCGCCCGGCGGCAAGAGCTACGGCGCCACCTCGGTGCTCGCGCAGCTTGCGACGGACGTCCGCGCACCGCGGAAGGTGCCGCGCACGGTCTTCCACCCCGAGCCGAACGTGGAGTCGGCGCTTGTCGTCCTGCGCCGGCGCGCCGCGGCGCCGCCGGACCAGCTCGTCGCGCTCGTGCACGCGGCGTTCGCGCACCGGCGCAAGGCGTTGGCGGGCTCGCTGGCGCTGACGCCGGGCGCGGCCGGGGACATCCGGGACGCGACACGCGCGGCGCTCGTATCGCTGGGCCACCCGGCCGACGCTCGTGCGGAGCGGATCCCGCCTGAGGACTGGCGGCGCTTGGCCGCCGCGATCGGCTCGGAGCGCATCGCCGGGCTGCGGCCGCGCTGACGGCGGCACCCACAGCGGTCCAGCCCGGCCGGTGTCACGAGTTTCGTCTGACTGTCAGACCGTTCTCGTGGCACCGCCGTCGAGAGCGGCGACCGCCTAGGCTCGCCGCGTGCTCCGCGAGCTCGCCTACGCCAAGCTCAACCTGGTCCTCCACGTGGGGCCGCGCCGCGACGACGGCCTCCATCCTCTGTGCTCGCTGTTCGCGTCGATCGACCTGGCCGACGAGCTCATCGCCGAGCCGCTCGAGGCAGGCGACGACGTCGTCGAGTGCCGGGGCGTCCCGGGCGACAACCTCGCCGCGCGCGCCCTCAGGGAGTTCCGCTCGCGCGCCGGGCGCGAGCTGCCCCCGCTCGCTCTGACGATCACGAAGCGCATCCCCGTCGCCGCCGGGCTCGGCGGCGGCAGCGCCGATGCCGCCGCCACGCTCCGCATCGCCAACGAGCTCAGCGGGCACGCGCTGGGCGAGGAGGAGCTCCTCCGGCTCGCCGCGGACCTCGGCTCGGACGTCCCGAGCCAGCTCCTGCCGCGCCACGCGCTCGTCCACGGGATCGGTGAGCGCATCGAGCCAATGGAGCTCCCGGCCTTCACCGCCGTCGTCGTCCCTCACCCCGAAGGCCTCTCGACCGCCGCCGTGTACGCCGAGCTCGACCGGCTCGACGCCGCCCGCGCCGACCTCGACCCGGTGCGGCTCAAGGACCTCGCGGCGAGCGCCGCCCGGCCCGAAGACCTCGCCGCCGCGATCGAGAACGACCTTCAGCGCGCGGCCCTCTCCCTGCGTCCGGACCTCGAGCCGACACTGGACGCGCTCCGCGACGCCGGCGCGCTCGGGTCCGCCGTGAGCGGCTCCGGCCCCACCTGCTTCGGCGTCTTCGAGGACCGCGCCGGGGCGGAGGCAGCGGCCTCTGCCATCCCGGGCGCGCTCGTGACCGAGTCGCGCTGACGTACGCTGCGGGCTTCGTGTCCGCCCGCGAGATGATCGCCGCCGTGGCCGCCGCCCTCGTGGTGGCGTTCCTCGTCTGGCGCTGGCGCAAGCTGAGCTTCGAGCGCAAGGGGATCGGGGTCCTCGTCGCGCTGGCGCTTGCGATCTACGCCAGCGGCGTGCTCGGCTCGCTGCCCGACCCGAAGAAGGTGATCGAGGACGTCGCGGTCGCGCTCGGCCCGTGGACGTACGCGCTTGTCGCGGTGCTCGCGTTCCTCGAGACGGGCGCCTTCGTCGGCCTGGTGGCGCCCGGCGAGACGGTGGTGATCGCCGGCGGCGTCGTGGCCGGACAGGGCGAGATCGAATTGCTCCCGCTGATCGGCCTCGTGTGGCTGTGCGCCGTGCTCGGCGACACCACGAGCTTCTACATCGGCCGCCGACTCGGCCGGAGTTTTCTCGAGCGCCACGGGCCGAAGCTGAAGATCACCGAGGAGCGGCTCCAGCAGGTGGAGTCCTACTTCGACCGCCACGGCGGCAAGACGATCCTGATCGGCCGCTTCATCGGGCTCGTCCGGGCGCTCGCGCCGTTCATCGCGGGATCGTCGGGGCTGTCGTACCGGCGCTTCATCCCGTACAGCATCGTCGGCACCGGGCTCTGGGCCACCGTCTTCTGTGTCCTCGGCTACGTCTTCTGGCAGTCCTTCGACAAGGTCGCGAAGCTGGCCGGCCAGGCCGTATTCGGCTTCGGAGTGTTCGTCTCGGTGGTCGTGGGCGTGGTCTACGCCTATCGCCACCGCGAGCAGATCAAGGACTGGTTTCTCGCGCATCGGGGTCACCCGCTCATCCGCCCGCTGTTCGCGATCGGCGCGCCCGTGTACCGGCACGTCGTGCAACCGGTAGCCCGCGTGACAGCGCCGTACCTGCGCTTCACGCGCGAGCGCGTCACGCCGGGCGACCTGGGGCTCGAGCTCACCACGCTGGTCGCGATCGGGGGCGTCGGCCTGTTCTTCTTCGTCATCTATCTGACGGAGTTCGACCCGACGCTCGGCCCGACGCCGCTCGACAACGAGTTGCTCGACCTGGCGGACAGGCTGCGCATGGACATCCTCGTGGACGTCGCGAAGCTGGTGACCGCGCTCGGCGCCTTCCCGACGGTCGCGGCGCTCGTGGCGGCGACCTGCGTGCCGCTCCTCGTGAAGCGGCGTTACCCCGAGGCGATCGTGCTGGTCGTGGGTCTCGCCCTCGTCTACATCGCCGTGCATGTCACGAAGGACGCGGTCGATCGCCCGCGCCCCGGTGAGTCGCTCGTGCGGACGACCGGCCAGGCATATCCGAGCGGTCACGCGGCGTACAGCGTCGCATGGGTGGCGGCGGCCGTGATGCTCACCAGGCGCCTGGGGCTGCTGACGAAAGGGACGCTCGTGTTCGTAGCGCTCGGAATCGCTGCGGCGGTGGGAGTCTCGCGCGTATACCTGCGCGCGCACTGGTGGTCGGACGTAGTCGGCGGCTGGGGACTTGCGGCGGCGATCTTCTCGCTGCTCGCCGGGATCGCGCTCGTCGTCGACTACTTCCGCCACAATGGGGAGCGCCGCGCGGAGGAATCCCGGGAATCCGCGGTCGCGCGCGGTGCGTGATGGGCAACCTCGACTTCTCCAGCACAGAGATCGTCATCGGGCTTTCGGCGCTGCTCGTGCTGCTCTGTTACGTGATGCTGATCCTGCTTCCGTCGCTGCGCTGCTACGGGCGCGTGTGGGAGAAGATGGCGGCCGGCGTGCTCACGCTGTACGTGCTCGGCACGCTGCTCGGCATCGGGGCCGTGATCGGCCTCGCGATCGTGTGGACATACGACACCTACGCGTGATGCCCACGCAGGCGCGCTCATTCCTGGAGGCCCTCGACGAGGTCTCGGAGGCGGTCGAGTCGGGCGCCGGCCTGCCCGCCGTGGCCCGGGCGGCGAGCCGGGCGCTGGATGCGAGCGTGATCGTGCTCGACACCGGGAGCAGCGTGCTGGCGGTGGCGTGCGCGTCGCCCGAGGACGAGCGGGCGGTGATGGCCGGCGAGGCGGGGACGGAGAACGTGGAGCTGCGCGTGGCCGACGCCGAGGTGGGCCGCCTGCGCTATCGGCCGCGCGGCGAGCAGCCGCCGGGCGCGCTGCTGCGGCTGGTCGGGAACCTGATCGGGCTGGAGCTGGAGCGGTCGCGCGCGCCGGAGCGGGCGACCGAGGCGGCGGTCGGCGACTTCATCCAGGACCTGCTCGCGCGCCGGACCACGGACCGGGAGAACATCGTCGCGCGCGCGGGCGAGCTGGGCTGCGACCTGGTGGGCGGCGCCACCGCGCTGGTCGTGCGGGCGCGGCCGCACGGGCCCGAGGAGGGCGACTGGCGCGCGCGTGTCCTGACGCTCGCCGAGCGCGGCGCGCGGGCGATCGAGCGAGGCTCGCTGGCGGCGCTGGCCGAGGCCGGCTGGTCGCACCACGGCCCCGAGCGCGAGCTCGTGATCGTCGTGCCCGGCGCCGACCCCGCGCCCGGCCGCCGGGCCGCGACCGCAGTGCTGAACGAGCTCGAGGCGAACCTGCCGGGCTTCGCGGTGACGATCGCGCGGAGCCGCCACACGACCGAGCCGGCCGACATGCACCGGGCCGGTGCCGAGGCGCTGCTCGCGGCGAACGTGGCGGAGGCACGCGGGCTCCCGGAGCTGTCGTTCGAGGAGACGGGGGCCTACCGCCTCCTGCTGCCGGCGATGGCCGAGGACCCGCGCGAGCTCCAGGGCTTCTTCGAGGAGACGGTGGCGCCGCTGGTGGCCTACGACGACCAGTACGAGACCGAGCTCGTGCGCACGCTCGAGACCTTCCTGGACGCCGACGGCAACGTGGCGAAGACCTCCGAGAAGCTCTTCACCCACCGCCACACGGTGCGCTACCGGCTGGAGCGCGTGAAGGAGCTCACGACCCTGGACGTCTCCTCCACCGACGGCCGCGAACGCCTCTCATTGGGCCTGAAGGCGATGAGAGTCCTGGGCATAGTGCCCCCCGGCGGCCCCGCCCAGGAAAAGGGCAGCGAAGCCGGCCGAGTGCCGAACCAACGCAAGGACCGCTAGGCCGCGGGCCGAGGCAAGTGGGCGTGAGTGCGCCCAAGGCGCAGGTCGTAGATACACCAGATGCTCGTGCCGAGCCGCTCGGCGACCTGGCGAACCGGTTCGCCGCCCGCCAATCGCTTGAGCGCCTCGGCAGCACTCTCGTCCGTCAGTCGCCGTCGCGGGTCCGGCGCGTAGCTGGCCACCGCGGAGTCGATCTGCTGCTGGCGTCTCGTGCCCATCAACGGGCGCAGCTGCGTCATCCAGAGCACGGCGCGTGCGCCTCTCACACGTGTCGAATACGCCGTCCGCCACCCCTCGCGTCGCGAGGCACAACGTGGACCGACGCATCGAGGAGGTCGGCGGCACGGGCGACCACGTCCCGATCGACCATCGAGAGCACGACCGCCGGTGTGCGTGGCGCGCTCGGTGGCCCGGCGATGAACGATCCCTCTCCCTCCAAGACCAGCCAGCCAGCAGAGGTCACGTCAGAGATTGGGATGATCGGCTCGGCACGAGACACGAACACATGTTCGCATACACCTCGGAGCGAGCCGCGTGGCTCAAGGCTGGGGGGGAGGGATTTGCACCCCCGTTACCGGGACCAAAACCCGGTGTCCTGCTAGCTAGACGACCCCCCAGAGCGGTGGCCTGAGGATAGGGGCTGGCGTTTCTTCGCGCCCGGTACCCTCCTCCCCACATGGCCGCGCCATTCACGGTCCTCGTCATGGCCGCCGGCCAGGGCACTCGGATGCGCTCTGACACTCCGAAGGTGCTTCATCGGGTGGCGGGCAAGTCGCTGGTGGAGTGGGTTGTCGATGCTGCCCGGGAGGCGGGTGCCGGGCGGGTCGTGGCGATCGTCCGGCCTGGCGACGGCGTCGCGGAGGGGCTTCCGGACGGGGTCGAGGTGGCTGAGCAGGTCGAGGGGGAGGGCACCGGCTCGGCCGTGCTCGCGGCGCGCGGCGCCGTGCTCGGCGAGGCCGGCCTCGACGGGGACGGCGGCCCGGTCGTCGTCCTCTCCGGTGACCATCCGCTCATCACCGCCGACCAGCTTCGCGGCCTCATGGAAGAGCACGCCCGGCGCGGGGCGTTCGCCACTCTCCTGACCACGGACCGGCTCGACCCCGCCGGCTATGGCCGCGTCGTGCGCGACTCGGACGGCTCGGTGGAGCGCATCTTCGAGACGAAGTACACCGAGGGCCTCTCGGAGAACGAGCTCGCTGTCCGCGAGGTCAACCTCGGCACGTACGTGTTCGATCGGAACGCGCTCTTCAGCGCGCTCGACGGCGTGGGCCTCGACAAGGGCGAGCGCTATCTCACCAACGTCCTGCCGATCATCAAGCGGGACGGCGGCACGGTCGCCGCGCACCTGACCGAGGACGCCGACGCCGGGATCGGCGTGAACGACCGCGCCGGGCTTATGGCCGCCGAGGAGGCCGCCCAGCGCCGCATCGTCGAGGCGCACGCCCGGGCGGGTGTGACGTTCCTCCAGCCGGGCACCATCAGGGTGGAGGCTGGCGTGACGATCGGGCGCGACACCGTGATCGGCCCCGGCACGGTCCTCGAGGGGACCACGTCCGTCGGCGAGCGCTGCGAGCTCGGCCCGCACACCACGGCGCGCGACGCGACGATCGGAGACGGCGCGACCGTCATCCACTCCTTCGTGCTCCAGGCGACGGTGGGCGCCGACACCAAGGTCGGCCCGTTCGCCTATCTGCGCCCCGGGACGACCATCGGCGAGGGCGTCAAGGTCGGCACCTTTGTCGAGATCAAGAACTCCGACATCGGCGCCGGCTCGAAGGTGCCGCACCTCTCCTACCTCGGCGACGCCGACGTCGGCGAGGGGAGCAACCTCGGCGCCAGCACCATCACCGCGAACTACGACGGCCGCAGGAAGCACCGCACGAAGCTCGGAAAGAGCGTGAAGACGGGGATCCACACCTCCCTCGTCGCGCCGCTGAACGTCGGTGACCGGGCGTACACTGGCGCTGGCTCGACGATCACAGGCGACGTCCCGGATGGAGCGTTGGGGATCGCACGGGAGGAACAGAAGAACATCGAGGGTTACGCGGATCGCGTGGAGGAGGACTCGCAGAAATGAACAAGCCCCTCGAGACCGCGGAGGCACCGACGGTCACGAAGACGATCACCGCGAGCCCGGAGAAGCGCCTGATGCTCACCGCCGGCAGGGCGAGCATGGAGCTTGGCGGGAAGATCGCGGACAAGCTCGGCGTCGAGCCGATCGACGCCGGCCTCAAGACCTTCCCCGACGGCGAGGTGTACTGCCGCTACGCCGACTCGATTCGCGGCGCGGACATCTTCATCGTCCAGTCGATCTGCGGGTCGGACCGCGAGGGCCTCACGGTGAACGACGCGCTCATGGAGCTCCTCCTGATGGTGCACGCGGCCAAGCACGCCTCCGCGCACCGCATCATCGCCGTCAGCCCCTGGTACGGCTACTCGCGGCAGGACAAGAAGTCCGCCCCGCGCGAGCCGATCTCCGCCCGCCTCGTGGCCGAGACGCTGGAGGTCGCGGGGATCGACCGGCTCGTGACGATGGACCTCCACGCCGGCCAGACCCAGGGGTTCTTCTCGAAGACCGTCGACCACATGACGGCCATGCCGATCCTCACGCAATTCGTGACCGACCGTCTCGACAACGAGGATCTCGTGATCATTGCCCCCGACGCCGGCCGCGTGAAGCTCGTGCGCAACTTCGCGCGGAAGGTCGGCGCGCCCTACGCGCTGCTCGAGAAGGAGCGCCCTGCCCAGGGTGTCGCCGAGATCGGCAAGGTCATCGGTGACGTCAGGGGAAAGTGCGCGCTGATCGTCGACGACATCATCGGCACCGGCGGGACACTGGTAGCCGCAGCGCAGACGGTGCTCGACGAGGGAGCCGAGAAGGTGTACGCGGTCGCCACGCACGGGCTGTTCGCCGGCAACGCCTACGAGACGCTGGCCGCGTCGCCGCTCGCGGGAATCGTCGTCACCGACACCGTGCCCCTCCCACAGGGCCCCCCCGACCTCATCACGCAGCTCACCTGCGCCGACATCCTCGAGGACACGATCCGCCGCATCTTCATCGACGACTCGGTCTCCGACATCTTCGCGGGAGAGAACCAGCTGTTTTAGTCTCGCGGGGCTAGCGCGTCGAGGCCGTCCAAACGCGCTCCTGCGCGCCGAGCTCGGTGGCCGGCTCCTCGCCGAACCACCACTCGCGCCCGATCCGGTACCAGTTGCGCGTGGCCTCGAGCTGGCCCAGCACCGCGAGCACGCCTGACTCCATGCGCCTGCCCATCAGCTCGTTCGCGGGCAGGTTCTCGCGGCGCATCACGCGGTAGAAGTCCGACCTCGGGTCCGAGACCGCGGCGATCGCCTCCATCACGCGCGAGGAGTCGATGGTGACCTCGCGGTCCTCCATGTACCACCCGCCGACCGCGCGGACGTGCTCCATCAGGAGCTCGGCGTCGACCTTACGCGGGTCATTCAGGAAGCCGAGGTCATGCAGCGCCACGCGCAGGCGCTCCGTGTCGTCGTCGAAGATCGCTTCGAGCGCCGCGATCTCGAGCTCGATCTGATCCTGGTCGAGCTGCTTCGTCATGCCGAAGTCGAGGAACGACACGCGGCCGTCCGGCAGCAGCAGGTAGTTCCCGGGATGAGCGTCGGCGTTGAAGTGCTGGAGGTGGTAGATCGAGCCGAAGCAGAAGCGGAAGACGATCTCGCCGAAGCGGTCGCGCTCCGGCTGCGGCAGCGCGCGCACCTCGTCGAACCCCGCGCCGTCGACCCAGTCGCTCACGAGCACGCGCTCGGTCGACAGGCGCGTCAC
>DASQTS010000067.1:0-5709 GCA_035641775.1 Thermoleophilaceae bacterium | reverse complement strand
TGCCGGGCTAGTCGTCGAAGCGGCCCGCGAACAGCGCGAAGACGGCGCCCTGCGGGTCCTGCGCCACGAGGATCCGGCCTCCGGGCACTTCGCGCGGCTCGACCATCACCGTGCCGCCGCTCGAGCCGATCTGCTCGGCGGCCGCGTCAATGTCCTCGATCCCGAAGTAGACGAGCCAGTGGGACGGCGCGGGCGCGCCGGGCGGGAGCGGCGACATCCCGCCGTTCAGACGGTCGCCGTTGTATATCCCCCAGTACGGCGTCTCAGCGGTGCCGACGTGCTCGAAGCGCCAGCCGAGCAGCGCCTCGTAGAAGCGCTGCGCGGCCTCCGGGTCGCTCGTGTTGAGCTGGTTCAGCGAGAGCGCGCCGTGCCCGTTCACGACCTCGGCCCCGATGCTCGTGCCCGGCTGCCACAGCGCAAGCACGGCGCCGGTCGGGTCCTGGAAGAGCGCCATGCGGCCCGTGCCCATGACGTCGAAGGGCTCGCCCATGGGCGTCCCGCCAAGCGCGGGGATGCGCGCGGCGACGTCGTCCACGTCGTCGACGGTCACGTACGACGCCCAGGCCGGGTGGCGCTCGCTCGACTGGTACATCGCCGCCGCCGAGCGGCCGTCGATCTTCGCCATCCTGTAGAAGCCGCCGCCGGCGTCCTCAGGAATGGGGGCGTCGTCGAAGTCCCACCCGAGGAGCGCGCCGTAGAAGTCGCGCGACGCGTCCGCGTCCGGAGTGCTCAGGTCCGTCCAGGAGAAGGTGCCGTGGTCATGCCGCTCGCGGTCGCCCATACGAGCAGCGTATCCGGGCGAGCGCCGCTAGGCTGGCCCGCATGCCCTCACGAATTCGCATGCTTCTGACGCTCGCCGCCGCGCTCGCTCTGGCCGCGACCCTTGCTCCTACGGCCATGGCGAACGGCGACACCCAACAGGTGACGGCGCGTGACAACAGCCTGCGAGTCATGACGCGCAACATCTACCTCGGCGGCGACATCTCGAAGCCGATCGGCAAGGCCGAGCCGGAATTCACGCAGGCGACCACCGAGGTCTGGGACACCGTCCGCGAGACCAACTTCCCCAGGCGCGCCCGGCTACTGGCGCGCGAGATCGCTCGGACGCGCCCCGACCTGATCGGGCTCCAGGAGGTCGCGCTGTGGCGGCGCGGCGCACAAGGCGTCACCGATGGCAGCCAGACGCCCGCGACGCAGACGGTCTACGACTTCCTGCGGACGCTGCGCCGCGCGCTGGCGGCCCGCGGTCTGCGGTACCGCGTCGGGTCCGTTCAGAACGAGGCCGACGTAGAGGGCCCGACGAACTACGGCTACGACATCCGGCTCACGATGCGCGACGCGATCCTGGTGAAGCGCCGCGCCGGCCTGCGGATTCGCGACCGCTCCGGTGAGAACTTCACCGCCCGCTTCGTGGTGCCGACGCCGGCCGGCGTCTTCCAGGCCCTGCGCGGGTGGACCGCGGTCGACATGAGCTGGCGCGGCAGGCGCTTCCGCTTCCTGAACACACACCTCGAGGCGTTCCTCGCGGCGCCGCGCCAGGCCCAGGCGAACGAGCTGGTCGCGCCGGGTGGCCCCGCGAGCGTTCCCGGGCGGGTCATCCTCGTGGGTGATCTCAACTCCGAGCCGCAGGGGCGCGACGACGGGGATCCCATCCCCTACGAGACGATCAGGGGCGCCGGCTTCCTCGACGCCTGGGACCTGAAACACGGTAGCCGGCTCGCGAATTCCTGCTGCATGAACCAGGAGAACATCAAGGACCCGCCTCCGGCTCCGTTCGACCACCACATCGACCACATCCTGGTGAAGCCGCGGATGCGGGTACTGAGCAACCGGATCGTGGGGAACGACCCCCGCAATCGGACGCGCTCGGGTCTCTGGCCGTCCGACCACGGCGGCCACGTGGCGCGGCTGCTGCTGCCGCGCGGCTGATAGACGACAGCGCGCCGGCCCCGTCCACGGGGCCGGCGCGCCGCTTCCCTTCCGCTAGCTCGTGGTCGTGGAGCCGATCTTGTCCTGCGCGCTGTCGCGCAGGCCCTCGGCCTGCTCGCGGCCCGACTCCCTGGCGGTGTCGGCGGCCTGGCCGGCGACGTCCTGCGCGACCTGCTTGCCGCGCTCCATCGCCTCCTGGCCGGTCTCCTTCGCCTGCTCCTTGATCTGGTCCGCCATCGGGCCGATCTTCTCGTCCTCGACCCGCGTAGTCGGGATCAGCAGCCCGGCGACGAAGCCGATTGCCGTCGCGCCGATGGCCAGGCCCAGCGGGTTCTCCTTGGCCATGCCGACCGCCTGCTGGGCGCCGTGCTTGACCTCGCCGCTGCTCGGAGTGGACTCGTTGACCGAGTCCTTCGCGCCCACGAACGTGGACTTCACGCTCTCGACTCGACCGGAGACCGCCTCGCGTGCGCGCCCCGGGACGTCGGCCTTGTGGCCGAGCGCCTCCGCGGTATCGCCCATGCGAGCGCGAGTCTCCTCTATGTCATTCCTGATCTGGCCCGGGTCTTGGCCCATTGCACATCCTCCTTCACGCTTTCCATTGTCTGCTCAGGTGCGACCGGGGTCGCTTCCTTGACCTTCTGCCTGCCCGTGAGAGCGAGCACGCCGGCGATCGCCGCGTAGACCGCGGCCACGATCAGCGCGGCTGCCCAGATCGGCACCGCGCCGTCCAGTAGCGCGATGAAGAACGCCGTCAGGGCGAGGAAGGCTCCGAGGCCGAACAGGCCGGCGCCACCGAACATCCCGGCGCCGATGCCCGCGGGCTTCGCCTTCTCCGCGAGCTCGGCCTTCATGAGCTCGATCTCCTGCTTGACGAGCGTCGTCGTCTCGGTCGAGAGCTGCTTCAGGAGCTCCCCGGTAGAGCGCTCGCGCAGCTCGTTGTCGGGGTCGGCCGTCATGTCCGCGGCTCGGTCGAGATCATCGACCCCTCCTGGCGGCTGAACTCGCCGCCGCCGAACTCGTCGGCCGCGCCCGGTGGCATCGGCTCCGACGCGAGCGTGCCGGCGCCGATGGGGGTGCCGGTGCGCCCGTAGGTGCCCGAGCCGTTCGGCTGCGAGGCGCGATAGCGCTCGGTGCTCGACGCCTTGAGCAGCCGCGAGGCCGCCAGGCCGAGCACGAGCCCGCCGGCCGCGACGGCCCACGGGTTGCGCCGTGCGAAGTCCTCGACGTCGCGCAGAAGCTCGTCGCCGTTCTTCTGCTCGAGCCACTGGCCCGCGCTCTGAACGCGCTCGGCTGCCTGCTCGGCGTACTGCGCGGGCTTGTCCTTGCCCTGGCTGCGGAGCTCCTCCGCGACCGAGCGGACATCCTGGGCGACGGTGTTCACCTGCTGGCCGGCCTGCGTCGAGCGCTGGTCGACCTGCTCGCTGATCTGCCCCTTCGCCTGCTGTGCGGCACCCTGCACCTTCTCCTGGGCCTGGCCCGCGACCTCTTTTGCCTTTTCCTGGGCCTGTCCCGTGTCCTGCACGGTGTTCCTCCCCGTTTCGGAAGCTGTTGTCCTTTTGGGGTACCCGGCGTCCCGGGCTGGAACCTGGCGCGGGCAAATTTGATTGCGGGGTGGGCGCTGGGGGTAGGTCCCGCGAACAGGCATGAACCAGCAGCGCTACACCGCCTATCGACAACTGGTCGCCGAGCTCGGCGAGTGGCGCTCGAGCGAGGCGCTCGAGGCCGGGACGCACGAAGATCTGTGCGACGCCGCCGAAGGCCTGCTGCTCGCCCGCAACGGCGAAGACGCCGAGGAGCCGTTGGCCCGGGCGAGCTCGACCGTCCTCGGCCTGCTCGCGCTCGAGGAGCTGGACGAGGAGAACGCCTCCTGGCTGCTCGACTGCCTGCTGGCCTGCGGCCCGAGGCTTCCGGTCGCGGACGCCGCGTAGGCGGCCGCGCCCACCGCGGCGAGCGAGGCGTTCGCCGCCCCGGTGTTTTCGCATCCGGTTCCCATACGCGCTGAATGCCGGACAAATGCGCGACCGGTAGTCCGGGCGGGTGCGGGTGTTGTAACCGGCGACATGCGTGCCATAACGCTCCGGACGGTGGTAATTGCGACCGCGGCTCTCGCCCTGGCACCGGTTCCGGCCGGCGCGGTCCATGAGAGCCATCACGGCCCCTTCGTCGGCAGGACCGCGCAGGGCGAGCGGCTCGTGATGAACACCACGTCGCACACGCGGGTTGGGATCCGCTTCCGCTGGCGCGCCACCTGCGAGACGGGCAGCGTGCTCCGGATCACGCGCTTCCGCAACGTCCGCGTCGACGCGAGCGGGCGCTTCTTCCGGCGCGGCACGCGATTCGGCGTAGGCGTCCGCGGGAAGATCGGGTTCGACCCGCAGGGCAACCCGGCCTTCCCGGCACCGTTCTCGTTCGCCAACAACGAGGCACGCGGACGGCTGAGGGTGAGCTTCGAGAGCGCCGAGCGCGGCGAGTGCCGGACCGGCCTCGTCCTCTGGGAAGCTCGCCGCTAGGGCGGTCAGGCCTCCAGCGTCCGCTTCAGGTTCTTGAACGCGTTGCCCCAGCCGCCCTCGTGGGAGCGCACAGCTTCCTCGTCCCAGAGCCCGCTGTGGGTGAAGCGGACGGTCGTGACGCCCTCGTTCTCCTCGAAGTCGAGCTCGATCAGCTGGCGCGCGGGGTTGTCGTCCCAGATCCAGGTGAAGGCGAGGCGGATCGGCGGCTCGATCTCCGTGTAGCGGCCGCCGCCGCCGTACTCGACGTCCTCGTGCGGGTTCCGCATCACCACGCGCAGCTCGCCGCCCACGCGGAGGTCGACCTGTGCCTCGGTCGTCTCCCAGTCGTGCTCCGCGTGCCACCAGCGCCGCATCACCTCCTCGCTCGTCCAGGCGTCGAAGACCGCCTGGGCGGGCGCGTCGAACGTGCGCTCCATCTCGAGGGTGTGGGCTTGGGTCATCGGCCGAGCCATGCGCGCGCGAACAGCAGGAGCGCGCTCGCGCCGCCGAGCGACACGAGCAGCAGCTCCTCGATGGGCACGGGTCCCGCGTGCGCGATCATGCGTTGACGCCACCGTACTCGTCGTGGAGGTTCCACCACTCGTACGGCGGCGTCTGCGGGTAGCCCTCGGGCGAGTCCTCCCACTCCTCCTGGCGACCGAGCGCGGTGATGTCGAGGTAGGCCCACGTGCTGCCCATGGCCTCGTCGCCGCGGGCGTCGACGAAGTAGGTGCGGAAGATGTCGTCGCCTTCACGGATGAACGCGTTGGTGCCGTGCCACTCGCCCACGCCGACGTCAGCGTCGAAGTCGTCCGTGAGGGTGTACCACGGCACGCTCCAGCCCATCCGCTCCTTGTAGGGCTCGATGTCCTCCTGCGGCGCCCGCGAGACGTACGCGAGCGTGGTGTCGCGGGCGTTCAGGTGGGCGAGGTGCGCCACCTGATCGGCG
This sequence comes from Thermoleophilaceae bacterium, assembly GCA_035641775.1. Taxonomy (GTDB): domain Bacteria; phylum Actinomycetota; class Thermoleophilia; order Solirubrobacterales; family Thermoleophilaceae; genus JACVRW01. The sequence continues at coordinate 339 of DASQTS010000067.1, read as the reverse complement.
CCGAACGAGCAGCCCGGGCAGCCGTGCTCCGGCCAGCCCGCGACGCCGGGCTCGAAGAAGAAGCGGTAGACGATCAGCTGCCGCCGTCCCTCGAACATGTCGAGCAGCGTCGCCGGCCCGTCCGGGCCCTCGAACGCGTACTCCTTGTCCACGGCCATCCACGGCATCCGGCGGCGCTTCGCCGCGAGCGCGTCGCGGGCGCGGGTGTGTGCCTTCTCCTCGACCAGCAGCTCGTCACGGGCGGCGCTCCACTTCTCGGGGGAAACGACGGGCGGGGTGTTCATTTCGAGCCTTCCTCCTTCAGGTACTCGTCTACGACGTCGAACAGGCGGCCCCACA
>DASQTS010000066.1:0-2004 GCA_035641775.1 Thermoleophilaceae bacterium | reverse complement strand
CAGCGCTGGGTCGAGGAGCTCGCCGCCCACGTCGGCCGCGATCTGGAGCGTCCGGCGCTCCTCGACCTCGACCGCTTCGGAGTCGCCCTCGAACGCCAAGACGGTGTAGACGCCGCTGAGGTCCTCGCCGACCACCGGCGCGAACGCAAGCCGTGTGGCGTCCTCGTCATACATGCGCACGACCGAGGGGCGGTGCCCCAGCTGGAGCGTCCGCCGGATGGCCTCGACGCCCGCACCGACCGACGGGAAGGCCACGCCGGCGAACCGGCGCTCGGCCGGCAGCGGGGCGAGCTGGAGCGTCGCCCTCGTGATCACGCCGAGCGTGCCCTCGGACCCGACGAAGAGCTGCGTCAGCTCCGGTCCCACGGCGTGCCGGGGGACCGAGACGGTCGAGATCAGCCCCGTCGCCGGCGTCGCGACGCTGAGGCTCAGCACTAGATCCTCGATCTTGCCGTAGCGAGTCGACAGCACGCCGGAGCCGCGCGCGGCGATGTACCCACCCACGGTGGCCAGTTCCACGGAGGCGGGGTAATGAGGAAGCATCAGGCCGCGGGCGTTCAGCTCCGCCTCGAGGCGCTTACCGTTGACGCCCGCCTGTGCGGTGACCGTCATCGACGTGTCGTCGATCTCGAGGATCCGGTCCAGCGAGCGCAGATCGACCACGATGCCGCCGTGGGTCGCCAGGGCGCCGCCCTGGGTGCCCGAGCCGCCGCCCCATGCAACCAGCGGGGTACGCTGCGCGTCCGCGGTGGCCACCACCGCGGCGACCTCCTCCTCCGTTCGCGGCCGGACGACGATCTCCGGCCTGGCGAGCGGAGTGCCCGCAGCGGCGGCCGCCAGCGCCGGCCAGTAGGTGTCGGCGGTGTATGCGTCGAGCTCCTCCGGCGCCGTCGTGATCACGTCGGCTCCCACGGCCGCCGCGAGCGCGGCCTTCACGTTCGAGACGGCGACCTTGGGCGTGGTGCTCATTGTGGCCTTCGTAAACCTTTCACAACACTGCAGAACTTGACAGGCAGCGTGCCATACGCTTTCAATACCTGTCAAGGCCAATGAGCGGTTCGTCGCAAACCCCGCGACCCGGCGGCGCAGCGCCGCTACCTGGGCGTCGAGCCGCTCGCTGACGCGGTCTGAGCGCGCATGTCGAGCAGCGACCTCCTGACCCCTCGTCCCGAGCACCGGTTCACGTTTGGCCTGTGGACGGTGGGCAACCCCGGGCGCGACCCGTTCGGCGGCCCCACGCGCGAGCCGCTCGATCCCGCAGACTCAGTCCGCCGGCTCGCCGAGCTGGGCGCGTGGGGCGTCAGCCTGCACGACGACGACCTGGTGCCGTGGGACACGGAGGCGACGGAGCGTGACCGGATCGTGGGTCGCTTCAGGGCGGCGCTCGAGGAAACCGGCCTCGGCGTCGGGATGGCGACCACGAATCTCTTCGGGCATCCTGCCTTCAAGGACGGCGCATTCACGTCGAACGACCGCGGCGTCCGGCGCGCGGCGATCGGCAAGGCGATGCGCTCGATCGACCTAGGGGCAGAGCTGGGCGCGGAGGTCTACGTCTTCTGGGGCGGCCGGGAGGGGACAGAGGCCGCCGTGGCGAAGGACCCGCGGGACGCGTTGGATCGCTACCGGGAGGCGATCGACGTGCTCGCCGACTATGTCGTCGAGCAGGGGTACCGGCTGCGCTTCGCCCTCGAGCCGAAGCCCAACGAGCCGCGCGGCGACATCTTCCTCCCGACGATCGGCCACGCGCTGCACTTCATCAGCACCCTCAATCGTCCGGAGATGGTCGGAATCAACCCGGAGGTGGCGCACGAAACCATGGCCGGCCTCTCGTTCGTGCACGGTGTCGGCCAGGCGCTGTGGGCTGGAAAGCTGTTCCACATCGACCTGAACGCGCAGCGCATCGGGCGCTACGACCAGGACTTTCGCTTCGGTGCCGAGGACCTCAAGGAGGCCTTCCTCCTGGTGCGGCTGCTCGAGCGCGCCGGATACGACGGGCCGCGCCAC
>DASQTS010000065.1:0-9065 GCA_035641775.1 Thermoleophilaceae bacterium | reverse complement strand
GCAATGCGCGACAAGCAGCACTCCTCCACACCGGATAAACCGCCTGCGGGAACCGCAACACGGCGATCCCCGACACTGCGGCATCCGCGCGCGAGCGGGGTCGCCCACCGCGCTGGACCTTCGGGACGCGGGACGCGAAGGTACGCCACCGAAGTGCGGCGAAAGCGCGCCGCCCGACCGTTGCGACCCCCGCGCTTCCACAACGCTTCCCCAGCAAGCTCCGGGAGGTGCCCGTCCGCCAGCGCGAGGGCAGAGGCTTCGCTTCGGGAGCGGACTCCTGACGATGGGCGGTGCCCGGCTCGAACGGGCGACCTCTTGCTTGTAAGGCGCGAGCACGTGCTGCCGTATGCCGCAGCCTGTCGCTCAGACCGCTCGGCGAGCGATGGAATCTCGCCGGGCTGCCGCGCTCTACTGCGGTGTGTGCCGCTTCAGAGTGCTTCCATAAAGCCGCTTGACGTGGAAGAACGAACGGTCATTTCTGTCACGCGACGGTCGCGTTGGGGATCGAACGTTCCGTCGACTAGCGAGAGCGTCGTTCGCGAGTGGGATCCCGTGCGCCTGCCTCTGTACGTTGTCCGGGTGCGCCCTCGCACCGTGGCCGCTCTACTCTGCGTCCTGGCCGCCTGCGCCGCGCCGGCCACGGCCCGCGGGGCGGTCGTTCGCTCCGGGGGCCTCGAGGCCGGGGTCGGCGACGCGCGGTGGGGGCTCACTCTGCGCTCGGGCGGGGCCGTACTGCTTCGGGAGCACCCGAACAGGGGCGGGGGACGCACCGGGCGGCTCGGCTACGTGGCACAGGGGGTCTGGAGCCGCGCAACCCGGGTGTTGAAGAGCCGTCGTAACGCGAGCGGGTGGACCGGCCTGCTGGCTACGACGGACGCCGCCGGCGGGCGGATACGGGTGCGCGTCTACCGCGGCGGGGAGGGAGCCCTCCGCCTGAATGCGAGCGTCGAAGGCCGCCCGCCCACGGATATCCAGCTCTGGGGCATCGGTTTCGCGGCCCGGCGGGGCGAGCGTTACCTTGGGTTTGGCGAGCGCTCGAACTCGGTGAACCAGCGCAGGCGCACGGTCGAGAACCAGGTCGAGGAGGGCCCCTTCCTGCCTGAGGACTATTCGGTCATCGCGCCCACGATCCCGACATGGGGCATCCGGCGCTCCGCGGACTCGACCTACTTCCCGATGCCCTGGCTGCTTTCCACCCGCGGCTATGGCGTGCTGGTCGACAACGCCGAACGCAGTCGCTTCAGGCTGGGCAGCGACCGCCCCCACGCGTGGAGCGTCGAGATCGCCGCGCCCCGACTCGGGTTGCGCCTCTTCGCCGGCCCGCGCCCGGCCGATGCACTGCGGCGCCTAACAGAGCGAATCGGCCGCCAGCCCGCCCCCGCCGCACCCTGGTTCTTCGGTCCCTGGTTCCAGACCGGCCACTCGAACCAGGAGCCCGACGAGCAGCGACACGTGCGCCTGCTCCGCGACGGCGATGCGCCTGTGTCAGCCGTGGAGACCCACATGCGCTACCTGCCGTGCGGAGCGGACGTGGGTAGCGAGGCCGCTGAGCGCGCCCGCTCGACCTTCCTCCACTCCCAAGGGCTCGCGGCGCTCACTTACATGCGCGAGGCGGTCTGCAAGGGCTACGAGCCCGTCTGGTCCCGCGGCGTCGCGCAAGGAGCGTTCATCCGGCGCGCCGACGGCACCACGTACGCATTTCCGGCGTTCGTGGGAAGCGGGGTGACCGACCTCGCGATGATCGACTTCACGAGCGTCGCGGGCCGCCGGCTCCACGACGACGTGCTTGGCCGCGCCTTGGCCAACGGGTTCGACGGCTGGATGGAGGACTACGGCGAGTACGTGCCGCCGGACGCCACCTCGGTCACCCGCATCCCGGGACGCCGCCTCCACAACCTGTACCCCCTGCTCTACCACCGTTCGGCCGACCGCTTCGCGCGCCGCCAGGAACGGCCGATCGCCCGCTTCATCCGCTCCGGCTGGAGCGGCGTGCACCCACACGCGCCTATCGTGTGGGGCGGCGACCCCTCCACGAGCTGGGGCTTCGACGGACTGCGCTCCTCGGTCACCGAGGGGCTCACCATGGGCCTCTCGGGCATCGCGATCTGGGGCTCGGACATCGGTGGCTTCTTCACTCTCACGGGACCCAAGCTCACCCGCGAGCTGCTGCACCGCTGGATCCAGTTCGGCGCGGTCTCGCCCGTGATGCGGACCAAGGCCCAAGGGATTGCCACCCCGAAGGCCGAGCGGCCACAAATCTGGGAGCCGCGGACGCTTCCCATCTGGCGCCGCTACGCGAAGCTGCACACCCAGCTCTACCCATACCTGCGAGGGGCAGTGAGCGAGTACCGCCGTTCCGGAATGCCGCTCATGCGCCACCTCTCGCTCGCCTACCCCAATGACCAGCGGGCGGTCTCCATGGACGGGCAGTTCCTCTTCGGCCCTGACCTGCTGGCCGCGCCGGTGCTCGAGCCGGGCGCCCGCTCGCGCCGGGTGTATCTGCCGCGCGGGCGCTGGATCGATCTCTGGCGCTCCGCGCGTTATGAAGAGCGCAGCGGCGGGCTGCGACTCGGACGGCCGCGTGTATTGAGCGGCCGGCGCACCGTCCGGCTGCCCGCCCCACTCGACGAGCTGCCGCTGCTCGTCCGCGCCGGGGCCGTGCTACCGCTGCTTCCGCCTGAGGTCGACACGCTCGCCGACGAGGGAGCCGGCGGGAATGCGGTACGTCTTGCCGACCGGCGTGATCACCTCGACCTGCTCGCCTTCCCGCGCAGGCGCAGTTCCGGACGTCTCGAGGCCCGCGGGAGCTGGGTCTCGAAGCGCCATAGGAGTGGCTGGATGCTCACGCTGCGCGGAGTGGGGCAGCGGCGATATGGCCTGCAGGCCGCGCTGTCCGGACTCCGGCCCGTCGTCGTCCGGGTGAATGGACGCGACCTGCCGCCTGCGGTTTGGAGCTACAACCGCCGCAGCGGCGTCTTCAGAGCTACCTTCCGCGGCACCCGCGCGACGCGGCTTGTGCTGAGCTCCAAATAATGATGCCGCTTCCAAGCCGCTTCCGCAAAGTCACGGTTCGTTGGTCTGGAGTTCCCGGTTCGTAGGCAAGTGAGGGCGGTTTGGGGCGGAAATTCCCAGTCGGTCGGGCCCGTGCTCGAGGCCCGGCTGATCGGGTCTTGACGCACGCCGGTTGTTCGGCGGGATGCGTTCCCTCGACCGGCTGGCCCGCACCTCGCGCAGACCGTCGTCTCGGTGATCGGCGACGGCGGGCGTCGCCGCCGGCTACGGTTGCGGGCCGCGGGCGCCGTTCGACGGCCTAGCCGTCGCCATCCGCTGCCGTCGAAGATCAGTCAAGCCCGCACTCGGGTGACCGCTCCCGCTTCGAAACGCTTCCACAGCACGTTGTTCGACGAGCTCATCCGCTGCGCCGGCAGGTGGCGCTTTGATAGTCGGCTTCACGGATGGGCGGTACCCGGCTCGAACCGGCGACCTCTTGCTTGTAAGGCACGAGCAGCTGCTGCCGTCTGCTGCCGCTTGGCACTCAACCGCTCGGCGAGCGTTAGTCCGCCCACTGCTGCTGCGGTCTGCTGCGGTTTGTCGCTTCCACAGCGCTTCCACACGACCGCTCAACGTGAGGGGACATGCCGCTGTCGCTTTCACGCGCAAGCGGTAGTCCGCGAGGCTGCTGAGGCTGACGCTCGGAGGATCACTGCTAGTCGGCGACCTGTGCGCGAAGCGCAGCGATATCCGCAATCTCCCACGCCTCACCCACCTTCGCGTCACGAAGGTGGGTGATTACGGCCTGATCGATCCGGAAGCTGCGTCCGGATCCCTCGACACCGGCGAAGCTCGCCGCCATCGTTCCCGTCACAACGACACGAGCCATTTCGACCCCGCCGTCGACGACGACTTCCTGGACGTCATGGCGGAGGTCCGGCATGGCGGCAATCGCGTCCCTCCAAACCGCCTTCTCATCGTCGACCGTGGCGGTGGAAAGACCGAGCGGCGCGTGGACTACCACGTCGCGGTGCAGCAGCTCATCGAAGGCGTCGAAATCGCCCGCATCACCGGCAGCCAGCCATCGGAACACCACCGTTTGGCGAGCATCGACCATCGCACCAAGCTAACGGGTCCGGCTCCGCGCGGCGCATCCGTCGATGTGTTCGGCCTACGCAGCAACGAGATACCCGATGCGGTCCGCCAGAGCGTCATTCAGGAGTACCCGCGGTTGGGCTTCAAGCGGGAGTTCGCCGGGCTTCTCCGAGCCGAGGCCAAGCAAGTCCCTCGTGGCCGCGCCTGGTACCTGCACCGCTTCGCCATGAGCGACCTAAGCATTCGGCTCGCGCCCTTCCGCGATTGATGTGACGGCAACCGGCAAGGGGTGCGGGCCCGCAGTCCGGAGTCTGTCGTAACTGAAGACCGCTGGCTTCCTGGCGATCGGGCCTTGTGGCCTGCTTGAAGATGCCGACTCTGGGACAGACGCGCGCCTACCGACGACTGGCACGCGACCCATGCGTCCGCGAGGATGGGCGCGTGGATTCCGACGGTGCCTTGAGAGAGCGCCCAGCAGAATTGCTGCAGCGGCTGATCCGCTTCGACACGACGAACCCGCCAGGTAACGAGCAGGCGTGCATCGAATGGATCGCCGGGCTCCTCCGCATGGCGGGGGTCGAGCCGCGAATCCTCGCGAAGGATCCGGAACGGCCGAATTTGGTTGCGCGTCTACAGGGAACAGGGACTGCTCCTGCCTTCCTCATGCAGGGGCACATCGACGTGGTGCCCGCGGAGGGCACCTGGACGCATGAGCCGTTCAGCGGCGAGATTGCCGACGGTTACGTGTGGGGGCGTGGTGCCCTCGACATGAAGAGCGGCGTGGCGATGATGATCGCCGCCTTCCTGCGCGCCGCCTCGGAGAACGTGCGTCCGGCGGGCGACGTCGTCCTCTGCGTCCTCAGCGACGAGGAGGCGCGTGGCAACCTCGGGGCTCGCTTCCTGGTGGAGGAGCATCCGGAGTTGTTCGATGGGGTCCGTTTTGCGATCGGCGAGTTCGGAGGCTTTTCGCTCGACGTGGCCGGGCGCCGGTTCTATCCGATGATGGTCTCGGAGAAGCAGCTGTGCGTGGCTCGAGCGACTTTCCGCGGGCCTGCCGGGCACGGCGCGCTCCCGGTCCGCGGCGGCGCGATGGGCGCGCTCGGGTGCTTCCTCGACGCACTGGGCCGCCGGCGGCTTCCGGTCCACGTGACGCAGGTGACCCGATCGATGATCGAGGCGGTAGTTGCGGAGGTACCCACCCCGGTTGCGCTCCCTCTCCGCGGGCTTCTACGCCCGCGCACGGCGGACCGGGTGCTCGACCTGCTCGGCGATCGCGGTCGAATTTTCGACCCGGTGCTGCACAACACCGCGAGCGCGACGATCGTCCGGGGCGGCCAGTCCGCGAACGTCATCCCCGGCGAGGTGTCGGTGGATCTCGACTGTCGTCTGCTCCCCGGATTCGAGCCCGAGCACGTCTTCCGGGAGCTGCGTGACCTGGCGAAGGTCGACATGGAACTTGAGCTGCTGCGCTTCGACCCCGGGCCGAGTGACGTCGACATGACGCTGTTCCCAACGCTCGGCGCCATCCTGCGCGAGCTCGATCCTGCTGCGCGGCCGATGCCTCTCTTGCTGCCGGCCGTCTCAGACGCCCGCTATTTCGCGAGGCTCGGCGTTCAGACCTATGGGTTTCTGCCGATGCAGCTGCCGCCCGAGATGCGTTTCATGGAGCTCGTCCACGCGGAGGACGAGCGGATCCCGGTGGAGAGCATGGAGTTCGGGACGGCCGCGATACGCCGGCTGCTCGAGCGCTTTGGTTCCGCGGCTTAGCGCGGAGCGACTTCGAAGTTCAACATCATGCCGCTCTCGTGGTGCTCGGCGATGTGGCAGTGGGCCATCCAGATCCCGGGGTGCGTCACGTCGAGCAGCAGGTCGAGCTCCTGGCCCGGGGTGATTAGGACGGTGTCGGTCCAGACGAGGTTCTGTTCCACTACGCCGTCGCGGGCGACCACGAGAAAGCGCCCGGCGCCGTGGATGTGGAACGGGTGGTGCATCGGATGGTCCGACTCCATCTCGTTGATCAGGCGGATCTTCACCTGGTCGCCGACGGTGAACCGCCAGTGGATGTCCTTCCCGGCCGCTTCGGTGTCGCGGTCTACGAGCTTCCAGCGGGTGTTGGCCGGGGTGGTGCCTTTGTTCACCTCGACCATGTCGTCCTCCCACTCGATGGTCCCCGCGGCATGCCCGTGCTCTTCGTGCTCGGCGTGCCCGTGAGGAGCGGCCTCTGGGGCGGCGACATCCGCGCCGATACTTGATCGCTCCACGGGCATCAGCTTCATCGCGCACTTGGGACATTTGCCCGGCTCGGCGCTGACGACCTCCGGATGCATCGGGCAGGTGTAGGCCACGGCGGCGGCCCGCGGCACGAGCTTCATCGCGCACTTCGGGCACTTGCCCGCCTCGTCGCTCACGACCTCGGGGTGCATCGGGCAGTAGTACTCGACGATCCCTGCCGGGGCTTCGAAGTCCATCTCAACCGTGAGTACCAGCGTCTTGTCAGGCGGAGCATCGAGGTACGGTGCGATCCTCTCGCGCTCGGCGACCATCTCCGCGTTCGTCCGCAAAGTGTCGAAGGCTTCAGCTGGCCCGGGCTCGGCCGGCTCGTCCGTCACCTTCACCGCACCCAGCGAGTACGTGCGCTCGGGCGTCCGGTGTTCGAGCGCGGCCGCGCCGGCGACGTCGAACAGGACGTCGATCACTACCCGCTCCGACGGCGAGACGATGACCGATTCCACCAACTCCTCGTGCTCGCAGCGGCCGCTGTCCCCGCCTACGAGCTTCATCCGCGCGCCTCGCACAGCGAAGTTGAAGACGCGCGTGTTGGCGGTGTTCGTGAGATAGAGCCGCACGACCTCGCCGCGGCGGGCAGAGAGGTGCAACTCTGGCTCGCCGTTGATGAGCATCACGTTGCCGAAGCGGCCCATAGCCGAGTAGGTCGTCTGGCTCGGGTCGAACGGCGCCACCCGGCCGTCTTCGATTAGGACGTCGTCGAGCGTAACCAGAAGCTCCCGGTGCGCCGGAGCCCAGTAGTCGGGATCGGCCGGGACGACGAGGATCGTCCCGTACAAGCCCATCTCCTGCCCGTAGTCCTGGCGGATGTGCGGGTGGTACCAGTAGGCGCCGGGATCCGGGAACTCCGGGCGGTACTGAAAGCGCTCTCCGACCCCGATCGGCTCCTGCACCGTGTGGGTGCCGTCGTAGCGGTTGTCGAGGCGCAGGCCGTGCCAGTGGACAGTGCCCTCCATGTCGCCCTGGTTCTCGACGTTGACGACCACCTCCGAGCCCTCCCGGACCTTGAGGATCGGCCCCGGGATCGAGCCGTTGTAGGCCAGCATCCGCACCGTCTCGTTGCCGAGCCTCTTCGCCACCGGCGCGATGCACAGATCGAACTCGTCGCCGTCGCCGAGCTCAACAAGTTCGGGCGCCCGAGCCTCCGGAAGGTCAGCGACCCCTGTCGGGAAGGCATCTGAAGTAGTGCTCATCTCGCTCTCCGTGATTAGGTGGACGAAGTCGCTGGGCTGGGGCCGCGTTGAGGCGGCTGGCCCCCGAGTCGCGGTCAGGCGCGGCCTTCGCGCAGGCGCCGATCTGCTGGGCGATGTACTCGGCGTCGTCCTTGACCCACCCGAGCAGCGCCGAGCCTCTGGTGTGCTGCCATGACAAGCCGAGGAAGTACAGCCCCGGCGAGTCCGTCACCCCGCGCCGGTGCACGAGGCCCCCTTTCTGATCGAAGACAGGAGCGTCGACCCACGAGTGATCGACGCGGAAGCCGGTTGCCCAGATAACAGTGGCGAGCTCCTCGAGCGTCGTGCCGTCGCCGAAGCTGACCGCGGATCCCGCCGCGTCGATCGCGCGCCCGTGAAGCTTCACCCCGTGCCGGCGACGTAATGCCCGCGGGGTGGAACCGATAAGAGTGTCGCGGCCCTCCATTCGGCGACCGATCCGCGAGGTCGTCGTCTTGCGGATGAGGCCGGTGGTGTCGAGGTACCAGAACAAGTCGCGGCCCAGGATGCGCTGTGGCAGTGGCGTCTGGAGCGATCCGATCGAGAGGTGGACCTCGTGAGACTCCGACAGCTCCTCAGCGATCTGAAACCCCGTGTTGCCACCGCCGACCACGAGCACCCGTCCTTCGGGGATGGCTTCCGGGGCCCGGTATGCGGTGCTGTGCAGCGACACCACCCACGGGGCGAGGCGGTCGGCGATAGCGGGCACGGACGGCACTTGGAACGGGCCCGTCGCAACGACCACCTGCTCGGCCTCGTAGGCCCGATCGTCCAGCTCGACGATGTAGGTGAGACCGGTCTTTCGGATCGAGCGGACACGGCTATCCAACTCAACCGGAAGGTCAAAGCGACGGGCGTAGTCGTCCAGATAGGCGACGACCTCGTCGCGGCCGGGGTAGTGCCCTGGGTCCCCAGGGAAGGGCAGGCCTGGCAGGGAGTTGTAATGGCCCGGGGTAAACAGCCTGAGCGAGTCCCAGCGCGCACGCCACGCCGCCGCTGGTTCCGGAGCTGCTTCGAGGATCGTGAAGTCGCGTCCCTGGTGAGCCAGGAAATAGCCGATCGCAAGTCCCGCCTGGCCGCCGCCGACCACGACGACCTCACGGTGCTCGGTCGCCTCGCTCTCGAGGGTGTGGTTAGGCCGGGGGCCGACGGCCATCTCTGCTGTTCCGCTCCTCCAGATACGTCGGCGTTCGGGTCGCTTAGATCCCGCAGGTCGCGAGTCCGGCAGGTCAGCAACCGTTCGCGGCGACTGTACACCCAAAAAGTGCCGCCGCCCACCTGAGTGGGACGGTCGCCAATTGGGTCCGCGGGGCTCGAGCGTGCTCCCCCGGGCGGAAGGCGTCCTGCGGGCCGGGTCTACAAACCGGATCCGCCGGGCGCGTAGGCGTCCGGGTCGCGCGCGAAGTTCCACAACGCGGCTCAGGACGTGTCCGACCGCTGATCCCATGGCCGGGCGCTCCGCGCTCGAAACGGGCTCGTGAG
>DASQTS010000064.1:0-9274 GCA_035641775.1 Thermoleophilaceae bacterium | reverse complement strand
GACCACCACGAGCAGCGCGGACAGGACGGCGAAGAAGATCGCGAAGTCGAGGCCGACGATCGTGAGCGCGACGTAGAGCATCACGCCGGTGACGAGCATGTCGATCGCCACGCCCTCCATCCAGCCGATCCACGACTGGCGGATGCGGCTCAGCACATGTCGGATGTGCTCGCGCCGCGGCGGTGGAGCGAGGCGCACGAGGCCGTTCACGAGCGGATCGGGTTTGATAGCGATGTAGTACGCGGTGATGAGGATCAAGACGAGCGCGCCGAGGATGCCGGCCACGTTCAGGCCGATCGATGTGAGCGGGCCGATCAGCTTGTCCGGGTCGTCGGTGTAGCGCTCGAAGAAGCGCTGGACCTTGTCGCCGACCTCTCCCGTGCTCTGCCCCGTGATGTCCGCGTAGACCTTCTCGAGGTCCTTGACGATGGCCGGGACGTCGTCCACGAACTCGTTCGTCTGATCCACGAACGGCGGGATCAGGAGGTAGATCAGGAGGCCGAGCGCGGCCAGCCCCCCGAGCAGCGTCACGAGCGCCCCGATCGGCCGCGGCACGCCGAACCGTTCGAGCCGGCCCGCGGCGGCCGCCAAGGGGATCGCCAGGATGACCACGGTGAGGATCGCCAGCAGCAGCGTGACGAGCTGGCGGAAGAGCAGTCCGAACAACAGGAGCCCGGCGGCGAGCAGCACCGTCCGGTAGGCCACCTGCGCAGGCGTGATCTTGAGGTCGCCGTTCATGCGCAGCTTCCTACGGTACGCCGCCCGAACAACGGACGGGCGCCGTGGCGGCGCCCGTCCGTGACTTCATTTCGGCGTGTGCGCCGGACTCAGGTGCGGCGCTCGAGGTCGGCCACATCCTGGGCCTTCTCGTCGGCGCGCTCCTGCGCGTCCGCGAGCTTCTCCTTCTCCTCGCCCTTGCGCTCCTCGCGCCGGCCTTGGGCGCGAAGTGAGCTGTCGCCTGACACGTCGCCGGCAGCCTTCTTGGCACGTCCCGTGATCTTGTCGAAGATGCTCATGGTTTGAGGCGTACCCCACCTTGGTTCCCAGAAAACGCGTATAGGTTCCGGCTCTGTGAGTAATGAGGAGGCCCATCGCCTAGCTCGGGAGAGGGGCGTTTCGAGCTGGCTGTATGCGCTCGTGCGGGGAATCGTGTCGCCGCTGTTCCGGCTCTATTTCCGTATGCACGTGTCGGGGGCGGAGCACATTCCGGTCGAGGGAGCGGCGATCGTCGCGCCCAATCACAAGAGCTTCTGGGACTCGTTCTTCATCGGCGTCTGCACGCGCCGGCACGTGCGCTTCATGGCGAAGACGGAGCTGATCGAGACTCGTCACGGGAGGCTGCTCGTGCGCCTTGGCGCCTTCCCAATGCGCCGCGGCCAGGCCGACGAAGACGCGCTCGAGACCGCGAGGACGATCCTGCGCCAGGGCAGCCTGCTCGCGTTGTTCCCCGAGGGAACGCGAGTGCGCGACCCGGACCAGCTCGGCCACCCGCGCCGCGGCGCCGGGCGGCTCGCGCTCGAGACCGGCGCGCCTCTGGTCCCCTGCGCGATCACCGGGACCGAGAAGATCTTCCACGGCGGCCTCCCGGTGCCGCGCCGCGTGCAGGTGGCGTTCTCGGAGCCGATCCCGGTCTCCGACCTGGCGGCCACGCCCGACGCAGCGGCCACGCTGATCTCGGACACCCTGTGGCCCGAGGTGGAGGGCGAATACCGCCGCCTGCTAGCCCGCCCGACGCTGATAGCAGCGGCCCTGGCGGCGCTGGGACTCGGCGGAGGGCTGCTGCTCCGGCGCAAACGGCGGCGGGCTGCTGCTCCGGCGCAAACGGCGGCGGTGAGGGCGCCGGCTCCCCCGAGGTGGCGCATGGATTCGGCGCTCAGCACCGAATTTATGCGCCACCCCGCCCCTGGACCCCCCTCAACGCCGCCCTTCGGCCCGTCCGGCGCGCGGCCTAGGGTCACAGACGTGCGCTTGATCGTTGCTCGGTGCGAGGTTCGTTACTCGGGGCGGTTGTCCACGGTGCTGCCCGAGGCGCTCAGGCTGCTCATGCTCAAGTCGGACGGGTCGGTCATGGTCCATGCCGACACCGGGGGCTACAAGCCTCAGAATTGGATGACTCCGCCGACCGTCATCGCGGAGGAGCCGGGCTCGCTCGTCGTACGTAAGAAGGGCGCCGAGGACCGCATCGAGATCCGCATCGCCGAGGTGATCTCGGATGTGACGCACGACATGGGCGGGGCGGCCGCGCTCGAGAAGGAGGGCGTCGAGCGGGAGCTTCAGGAGCTCCTCGCGGACGCCCCACCCGAGGGGCTGAGGCTGATGCGGCGCGAGTGGCCCACGGACATCGGGCCCGTGGACCTGATGTGCCGCGACGAGAACGACGGGTTCGTCGCGGTCGAGATCAAGCGGGTCGGAACGATTGACGCCGTCGAGCAGCTCACGCGCTACCTCGAGCGCATCTGCGAGGAGCCCGGCCTCGATCGCTGCCGCGGGGTCCTCGCCGCCCAGACGATCAAGCCGCAGGCGCGAAGGCTCGCGGAGTCACGCGGGATCGCGTGCGTCGAGGTAGACCCCTCGGTGCTCCGGGGAGAGCGCGACCCCGACCTGACGCTGTTCGCGGCCTAGGGCGGCCCCGGGAACCCGCTCTCGCGCATCCCGCGCTCGATCTCGTCGTTGATCGTCTCGATCACCCTCACGCGCGCGAAGCGCTTCGAGTCGCCCTCGACGAGGTGCCACGGCGCGTCGGGATGGTCCGTGCGTTCGAACATGTCCTCCAGCGCCTCCAGATAGAGCGGGCGCCTCTCTCGGTTGCGCCAGTCCTCTGCGGTGATCTTCCAGCTCTTGAGCGGGTTCTTCTGCCGCTTCTCGAACCGGTGAAGCTGCTCCTCCTCCGAGGTGTGCAGCCACAGCTTCACGAGCACGCCGCCCTCGGCGCAGAACGAGCGCTCGAACTCGACGATCGTGCCGTAGGCGCGCTCCCACTCCTCGCGCGTGGCGAACTCCTCCACACGCTCCACGAGCACCCGGCCGTACCACGAGCGGTCGAACACGGTCATCCCGCCGAGGCCGGGGAGGGCCGGCCAGAAGCGCCACAGGAAGTGATGACGCTTCTCGCGGTCGGTCGGCGCCGAGTACTGGGCCACATGCACATGCCGCGGGTCGAGCTCCGCCACCAGGCGCTTCAGCGCGCCGCCCTTCCCCGACGCATCCCAGCCCTCCAGCACGATCGCCAGCGCCGGACCGAGTCGGCCCTCGTAACCGGGGAGCTTTCCGCCGAGCGCGAGCCGGAGCGCGGTCAGCCGCGTCTGCGCCGCCTCGAGCCGCTCCGCGTACTCGCTCTTCGAGAGCTTCAGGGACAGGTCGAGCTCGTCTAGCCGGCCCACTCGGCCTTCACCCCCGTCAGCTGATCCAGCTGCCGCTCGACCGCGTCGGAGTCGCCGGGGAGCAGGTAGAAGAGCGACCGCGTCACGCCCGCGGCGCGCAGCCGCTCGAGCAGCCGTACCTCCGGCTTCGCGCCGAAGACGGTCACCGGGATCGGGCCGCGGCCCGCGGCGTCCGCCCGCCGCTGCAGCTCCTGGATCCGCTCGCCGAGCGCCTCTGGGCTCTTCACGCGGTTCGGGATCCACTCGTCTCCGTAGGCCACGACGCGGTCGTACACCTTGTCGCCGAGCCCGCCCACCAGCACCGGCGGATGGGGCTTCTGAACGGGCTTCGGCCAGATCCAGATCGGGTCGAAGTCGATGAGCTTGCCGTGATACTCGGCCTCGTCCTGCGTCCAGATCGCGCGCATCGCCTCGACGCTCTCGCGCATGCGCCGGAAGCGGGTGGACGGGTCGGTCCCGTGGTTTCGCATCTCCTCGACATTCCAGCCTGCGCCCACGCCGAACAGGAAGCGCCCGCCCGACAGGTGGTCTAGCGTCGAGACCTCCTTGGCGGTGACGATGGGGTCGCGCTCGATCACGAGGCAGACGCCGGTCCCGAGCTTGAGGCGCTCGGTCACGGCCGCGACGGCGCCGAGCGCGACGAACGGGTCGAGCGTGTGGCTGTACTCGGGCGGCAGCTCGCCGCCGCCGGGGTAGGGCGTCTCCCGGCTGACCGGGATGTGCGTGTGCTCCGGCAGGAAGAGCGACTCGAAGCCGCGCTGCTCCGCCTGCCGCCCGAGCTCCGCGGGCGCCAGCCCGTAGTCGGTGAGGAAGTTCGCGAGCCCTAGCTCCATCGCAGCGGCAGCCGCTCCAATCCGTAGATCCCGTGAATCGACCCGAGCTCCGGCTCGCCGGCGAGCTCCAGGCCGGGCATGCGCGACGGCAGGAACGCCAGCGCCTCCTGGAGCTCCGCGCGCGCCAGGTTCGCCCCCAGGCAGTAGTGAACGCCGGCGCCGAACGTGAGCGGCTTGGCCGGCCCGCGCTCGGCCGTGATGTCGAACGACTCCGCGTCGCCGTCCACCCCGTCGCGGTTCCCGGTGAACGCGCAGACCATCACGACCGAGTCCGCCGGGAACGTGACCCCGCGGTACTCGACCTCCTCGTGCAGCAGCCGGGCGGTGAAGGGCGTAATCGGCTCGTAGCGGAGCAGCTCCTCGACCGCCGCCGGGGCGAGCTCCGGGCGCTCGGCGAGCAGCTCCCACTGGTCCGGGTGCCGCGCGAACACGCGCAGCCCGTGGGCGAGCTGCGACTGCGTCGTGTCGACGCCGCCCACCAGCACGTTCAGCACGAGGTTCATGCACTCCGGGTCGTCGAGGCGGTCGCCCTCGTGCGACGCCGCGATGAGCGTGGAGATCAGGTCATCGCCGGGGTCGTCGCGGCGGCGCTCGATGAGCACGTCCGCCCATTCGTAGAACTCCGCGCACGCCTCCTCGATCGCCTCCCGCTCGTTCATCAGGCTCGGCGGGTCGAACTGGCGCTGGATCAGGTTGGACCAGCGGTGCAGCCTCGGCGCGTCCTCGAGCGGCGCGCCCATCACGGTCGCGATCGTAAGCGATGGGTAGGGCTTCGCGAAGTCCTCCACGAACTCGCACTCGCCGCGGCCCTCGAGCGGCCCCCAGAGCTGCGCGAGGAACTCCCGCATCGCCGGCCGCCATCGGTCCGCCGCGCGCGGCGTGAAGGCGGGGTTCACCAGGTTGCGGAGGCGCCCGTGAGCGTCGCCGTTGAGGTGGAGGATGTTGCGGCGCATCTGCTCGAGGAGAGGGCCCTCCTCGACGCCGAACATCTCCGCGATCCGCAGGCCCGGGAAGGTCGCGCTCTTCGTGCGGAGGAAGAACGAGCCGGCCTCGCGATCGAGCACGAAGTAGCCGAGGTCGGACTTCGCGAGCCACGTCTCGGCCCGAAGGCGCTCCATCTCCTCGTGAAAGCGGTCGCCCTTCAGGTCGGGCGCGAAATAGTCCAGTTCCATCTGTGAGCCGGACGTTACCCTGGATGTATGAGCTTCCTCTTCCGTGACAAGACCGCGATGCCGGAGCCGGCCGACGCGCTTCCGGGGCGCGACGAGCGGCCCTTCCACGTCCCGGAAACCCACTTCGTCCTGCGTACTCCACTCGAGCCTCCCTTCCCCGAGGGGGTCGAGACCGCCATCTTCGGGGCAGGCTGCTTCTGGGGCGTGGAGCGCTACTTCTGGCAGGCGCCGGGCGTCTACACGACCGCGGCCGGGTACGCCGGCGGGTACACCCCGAATCCTACCTACGAGGAGGTCTGCAGCGGGCGGACCGGCCACAACGAGGTGGTGCTCGTCGCGTTCCGGCCTGAGGAAATCTCCTACGAGGAGCTGCTGCGGATCTTCTGGGAGAACCACGATCCGACCCAGGGAATGCGCCAGGGCAACGACGTGGGGACCCAGTACCGCTCCGAGATCTACGTGAACTCGGACGCGCAGCGCGAGGCCGCCGAGGCGTCGCGCGAGCGCTACGCGGAGCGGCTGGGCGCCGCGGGCTACGGCGACATCACGACCGAGATCGTGGACGCACCCGAGTTCTACTACGCGGAGGACTACCACCAGCAGTACCTGGCGAAGAACCCGAACGGCTACTGCGGCGTCGGCGGCACGGGCGTCACTTGCCCAGTAGGGCTGCCATCAGCTTGAGCCGCTCGTCCGCCTCCGCGGGCCAGCGATCGATGTCGGCGGGCCACCAGGCCCACTCGTCGTGCTCATCGTCGGGCACCGGCTCGGCGCGCTCGTCCACCGTGGCGAGGCCCACGAGCATGTTCATGCCGCCCGGGAGCGCGAGCAGCGCCTCGACCGAGAGCGTGGCCGGCTCGAGCTGCCACTCCTCGTGAAGCTCACGCGTGAGCGTGTCGGCCGGGCTCTCGCCGAGGTCGACCGCTCCGCCGGCACCGAGCGCCCATCGGCTCGCCCAGGTCGAGACCCAAGCCGCGCGGCGGCCGGCCAGCCAGCGGCCGTCCGATGAGCGCACCACGCACAGGGCCGTGAGGCTGTCCGAGGCGTCGTCGAGCAGGCGGAGAGCCCAGCGCACGGGCTGAAGCTCGAGGCGCAGCCGCGCTCCGTCCGCGTGCCAGTCCACGAGCCGCGTGGCAAGGCCGTCGTGCGCCGGCGACCCGCGCTCGCGCAAACCTTCGACGGCGCCGTCGGCGAGCCGCTCGTCCTCGGGCGACGGCTCGTACGCGTCCTCACGCCACACCGCCTTCACCTGGTCCGGGCGCCAGGGGCCGCGGGCGAGCACTCCCGGGCGGGCGGTCACGCGCCCCAATCCAGACCGCGCGCCCGCAGCAGCACCCGCGAGCAGAGCGAGCCGCGGCGCGCGGCGGGCGCAAGCTCGGAGGGCTCACCCCAACGCAGCTCGGCGTACTGGGTGTGCGGGCCGGGCTGAGGGACCGCAGGCTCGCCGGAGACGAGCTCTGCCTGCCACCCCGTCATAAAGCCCTCCACGCCGACCGCGCGGAGCGGGCGCACCTCCACCCCGAGCTTGTCGCGGCCGGCGCGGCGCACCGCGTCCTCCTCGGACTCACCGGCGGCGAGCGTCGCCGCGGGCAGGCCCCAGGCGCCCGGAAGATCCTCGTCGTCATCCGGGCGGCGGACGAGGAGCAGGCCCTCGGGCCGCTCGATGACGAGCGACACGGAGCGCTTCCCGTTCAGGCCCCGAGCTCCTCCCGTAGCGCACGGACCTCGTCACGTAACGCGGCGAGCTCGCGCTCGAGCCGCTCGAGCCGGTCAGGGGGTTGCTGGGCGGGGACCTCCTGCTCGTCGGCTGGTGCACTGTGTTCGGCCCCATCCGCTGCAGCCAGAAGATGGGTGTAACGCTCCTCCCGCTGCCCAGGCCGCTTGCCCAGGCTCGCCACGAGCTCGCGCTCGGTCAGGCGGCGGAGCGCGTCGTCGAGCTCCGTGCCCTCGAACCGGTGCAGCCGCTCGGTGCGCGTCTTCAGCTCCCCCGGCGTCTGCGGGCCCCGCAGCATCAGCACCGCGAGGACGGATATCTCGGCGCCGTCGAGGCCAAGCGCCCCCTCGAGCGTCTGGCGGTACTTCATCGAGCGCCGGTTCGACCAGCTCGCGAGCGTCGCCCACTTGCGCTGCACCAGGCGTTCGATGCCACTGCGGATCGTGTTCTCGTCGTAGTCGACGACCGGGTGGCGGTTCGTTGACTGGTTGCACGCCAGCCGCAGCGCGTTCAGCGTGAGCGGGTAGACGTCCGGGGTCGTCCGCTGCTTCTCGATCAGGCAGCCCAGCACGCGGATCTCGACGGCATCCGGTTCCATGCGACGGCCAAGCTACAACAACGGCTGCCATGCTCCGGACGTGGGCGTCTACGCGCGCATCCTGAGAGAGCCGGGCGTCGCGACGATCGTGTTCGCGACCGTTCTCGGCCGCCTCCCGATCGGGATCAGCGGCCTGGCGATCCTGCTCTACGTACAGGAGGTCACGGGCTCGTTCGCCGCCGCGGGCGTCTGCGCCGGAGCACTCGCGCTCGGCAGCGCGCTCGGCGCTCCGCTGCTCGGCCGCCTCGTCGACCGGCGCGGCGAGCGCGCGCTCCTGCCGCTCGCGTTCGTGCACGCGGCGGGCCTGGTGCTGGTCTGGGTGCTCGGCGCGGCGGACGCGCCCACCACGGCGCTCGCGGCCGCCTCGCTCGCCGCCGGCACGGCGCTCCCGCCGGTGTCGTCCGTGCTGCGCTCGCGCTGGCCGCTGCTGCTGGCCGCCAACCCTGGGCTCATCCCGAGCGCGTTCGCGCTCGACTCCGTCCTAATCGAGCTGATCTTCGTAACGGGACCGCTGATCACCACCGTGATCGTGGCGACGGTCGGACCCGAGTACGCGCTCGCGGTGTCGGCCGCGTCCGTTCTGGCAGGCACGTCGATGATGCTCGCGGGCCTCCACGGCCGAGGCCGCCCCGACGCGCCCGAGGCGGGCTCGCGCCGCTTCGGGCTCGGCGCGCTCGCGGCGCCCGGGCTGCGGACGCTCGTCTTCGCCAGCCTGCCGGTGGGCTTCGCGCTCGGGACGATCGAGGTGGTGCTGCCGGCGTTCAGCGCGGAGGAGGGGTCGAAGGAGCTGGCGGGCGTGCTCCTCGCAGTCTGGTCAGGCGCGAGCGGAGTGGCGGGGCTGGTATACGGGGCACGGCCGGCTCGTGGCCCGCTCGAGGACATCCACCTCCGCTTCGCGTTCGCACTTCCGATCGCGTGCGCGGTGCTGTTCGCGGCGACCTCGCCTGCCACGATGGCGCTGCTTGTCGTGATCGCCGGGCTGCCGATCGCGCCTCTGATCGCCTCCCGCAATCAGCTCGTGGAGCGGGTGGCGCCGCGCGGCACCGCCACCGAGGCCTTCACCTGGCCGCTCACCGCCCTGGTGGGCGGGGTGTCGCTCGGCGCGGCGGTCGGCGGGACCCTGGTGGAGGAGTACTCCTGGCCCGCGGCGGTGTCCGTGTCGGTGGCGGTCTCCGCCGCGGGCGCACTGCTGCTCTTTGCGCGGCGAGGCACGCTGGCACCGAGCGCCGCGCCCGCCTAGGCTGCCGCTCCATGGGAACGATTAGTGGGGAGCGGTCCGTTGAGATCAACGCGCCTGTCGAGCGCTGCTTCGAGATCGCGTCGGACATCGCGAACGCGCCCGATTGGCAGGGCTCGCTCAAGGATGTCGAGGTGCTCGAGCGCGACGGGCAGAAGCGCGCCGCCCTGGCCGAGACGGAGTCCGACGCCAAAGTGAAGACCGTTCGCTCGGTGCTGCGCTTCACGTACGAGGAGCCGACGTCGATCCGCTGGGTTCAGGAGAAGGGTGAGACCAAGTCGCTGACGGGCTCCTGGACGTTCGAGGACCTCGGCGAGGGCCGCACGCGGGCGACGTACGC
>DASQTS010000063.1:0-8144 GCA_035641775.1 Thermoleophilaceae bacterium | reverse complement strand
GAGACGGCCATCGCCGAGGTCGATCAGGTCATCGACGCGCACTTCGATCGGTCCTACGAGCTCGACCAGGCTCTGCATGCGCTCGAGCGCGGCGGCACGACCCCTATAAACGCCCGCGTCGGGCCAGCCGGGCCCCTCGCGGTAGACCGCATCCTCGGCCCAAAACTGTTCGACTACAGCCGCCGGACCGGACTCGTTCCACACCGCGTAGGCACGCCGGACGGTGGCGGCATCCTCCTGCGACATCGCCTACCCCCGCAATCGGGCGGCGTCGAGGGCCTCTTCACGGGTCGCGTATTCGCGGCCGCGCCCCAGCTTTCCGTCGCGGATTGTGAAGACGCCTCCGATCACCAGATCGATTTGGATACCGCTTCGGCTCGCGCGTCCGCCAAACCGCTCAACCCAGACCACCCTGCCCCCTCCGGCGTCGATCAGCTCCAGCAGCTCCATTTTGAACCCGTCGAACATGTCGAACCAGTCCGTGAGCCATGCGCGGAAGGCGTCCTTGCCGTGGATCGGCCCGATGTCGTCGGGAGCGCCGCTCACTGCCCGGTAGTCGACGTCGTCGGTGAAATGCTCCATGAACCGATCGACCCCTCCATGGGCAAGTGCCTCATAGGCCCGCCTCACGACCTCCACGTTCTCCTGCGACATTGCCCGCCAGTATCCCGCCCGGTCCGCCCTCCGCGAATGGCGACCGCCGAGCTGAGCCGCCGCGTCGAGAAGGTCGTCGGGTATCCGGCCCCTTTCGAAAATGGACGCGGAGCCGGCGTGAGTTTCACGACGCGCTGCTCGAGGCCGACTGCTTCGAGGGCCTACCTGGCAAGTGGCAGGCCGCGATGCTCGCCGCGGAGGACCACCAACCGAAGCTGCGCGTCGTCAGCAGCGACTAAGACCATCGCGGCCCGCATAGAGGCGCCCGCCGGGTATCTGAAGATAGAAACGGCGACGCGTTCCCCGATTGCCTGAGCAACCTTGCGTTCGTAAACACAGGGTCCGCGCCGCCGCCTTCTACGCTTATCCCCGGAGTCTCCCGGCCGCAACCCACTCGATGCGGGTAGCGGCATGAGCGGCATCACGCTCGAGGTCACGGGCGAGCAGCAGCAGCTCAAGGCCATCCGCGAGGGGCACCTTGGGGAGTTCGGCGGCCATCGTCCAGTCGTAGAGCGGGTTCGGGCGGAATCGCTAGTAATACCGCTCGTGCGCGCCGGTGCCGTGATCGCCCTTGCCGTCCTGTGCTCCCTCGCGGGCTGCCAGGAGTCCGGCTTCGACGAGGCCCGCGAGACGCAGCGCCCGCTGAAGGTGCAGCACGCGATGAACATGCTGGAGGGCACCAAGGTGCCCGGAGTCGCGCAGCGGCCGATGACGCTGGACCCCTCCGCCCTCGGCGACACCCGAGCACTTGGCGTGAGGCCCCTGCGCGCGGCTCTCGCTGGAGGAATCGTGCCACCGTTCCTGCGCGAGGAGGCGCGCGGGGTGGAGATCGTCCCGCCGCTCACCGACCTGGATCTCGCGGCCGTCGAGGCGGCGGAGCCGGACCTGATCCTCGGCGCCAAGGAGTTCGACGGCGAGCTCTACGACGACCTCAGCCGCATCGCCCCGACCGTGATGACCGAAGGTCAGGACTGGAAGCTCAACCTGCGGCTCCACGGCGAGGCCCTCGGGCGGACGAACGATGCCGAGCGCCTCCTGATCGACTGGGACAACCGGGTCGCGCGCGTCAAGAGGCTGCTCGGCGACCGCGACCTGTCCGTGGAGCTCGTTCCGAGCCCGCCGGACTCCCGCGAGCCTGACACCGGCCCGGATTCCTTCGCGAGAACGTTGGTCGACGAGCTGGGCATCGGCCTCGGGCGCGACGGCGCGGAGGTCCTGCGGGTCAGGGCCGGCCAGGAGTGGGTCGGCCTCGGCGGCCTCGCGGGAGCGCGCGACGCGCTCGCCGACGTGGCCCGCGCTCTCTAGCTCGCAGTTCCGCTCCCGGCCTTTGGGAGCGCCCCCCTTTGGCCGATCAAGACAGGGGGAAATATGAGCACACACATCCTTGATGCCCTGTCCCGCCTCGCCGCGCGCCGTTTCGGCAGCTTTGCCGATGCCGCGATGTCGGTCCTCGACCTCCTTGAGAGCGCCTCTCCGGGCGGCAGCCTGGTTCTCGGTCAGGTCGACTGGGACGAGGGCAAGTGCCGAGTCATCGACGCGCGCGGCGACGCCGTCCAGCGCGGCGCGATGATCCCCCTCGCCCGCCGGCTGTCCGCAAACGGTTCGGCCGCCGGCGAGCTGCTCGACGCCGATTCGCTGGCGGCACTGTCGCCGGCGAACTGGGCCGCCGCCCCGCTCGACGCCGCCGATGGCAGCGTGGTAGGCGTGCTGCTCGCCACGGGCGCGAACGGAGAGGCGGCCACCCGCGACGTGGCGCAGCTGCTGCTCGTGGGCGCCCGCCTCCTGTCATATGAGTGGGAGAGCATCTCGGCGCGCGCCGAGCTTCGCCGGCTCGCCGAGGTGGCGCGCGACCGCGAGAGCACCGACGCGATCACGGGCCTCCCGAATCGCGAGACGCTGGTCGCCTCGATCGAGCGCGAGCACGAGCTGAGCAAGCGCGGGACCGTCGAGTCGTTCGTGATCGTGTGCCACGTCCGCGACCGCGACGCGCTCGTGGAGCGCTACGGCGAGGCGATGGCGAACCTGCTGCTGAAGGACGTGGCCGAGGTGCTCGGCGGCGCGGTCAGGCGCACCGACTACCTCGCCCGCGTCTCGCGCGACGGCCTCACCGCGGTGCTGGTGGGCTGCAAGGGCCCAGACGGCGCGCTGGCCTTCCTCAGTCGCTTCGAGCGGGCCCTGGAGCGCGTGACGTCCGGCAGGCCCGCCTCGCTCGCCCTCTCGTACGGCATCCAGCGGCTCGCCGACGCCGCGTCGCCGCAGGAGGCGCTCGAGCTCGCCGAGATCTCCGCCCAGTCCGCGGCCGCCCGCGCCAACGGCACGCCGCTCGGCGGCGCGCCGGCCGCGAGGCCGTCATGAGCACCGATCCGCTGCTCGGAGCCATCGCCGGCCCGGGAAGCGGTCCGCCTCTGTCCGGCGCGGGCGTCACCCCGCCAACGCTCAGCGACGCCGGCAGGCGCTTCCTATCCGACATCCTCGTGGAGCTCGGCTTCGTGGACCAGGCGCGGGCCGAGCAGGCCGTAGAGGCCGCTCGGAACCCCGGCCAGACGCCGGAGAAGGTCCTGCTCGAGTCGGGGGCGATCACGGAGGACCAGCTCGCCCGCGCCCTGGCCGAGCGCTACGCCCTCGACCACATCGACCTGACCGAATACGCGGTGGACGACTCGGCCGCAGCGTTGCTGCGGCAGACGGCGGCCAAGCGCTATCTCGCGGCGCCCGTCGGTTTCGCGGACGACGGCGCTCTCGTCCTCGCGGTGGCCGATCCCGCCGACTCGCTGGGGCTCAGCGACATCGCGGTGATGACGAAGCTGCCCGTGCGCCCTGCTGTGGCGGCTCGCAGTCAGATCAAGAAGCTGCTGGACACGATGTCGTTCATGGCGGAGCCGGCGCAGGGCGCGAGCCAGTCGGTGAGCACGGTGATCGTGCCGCCCGACGAGGCCGCGGCCGACGAGCCGGAGCCGCGGCGCGGGGACGCAGACGCCACAGCCGACCCGGAGCCGGCCGTCCCCCTCGCTGACGACGCCACCGAGCGCGAGCTCGCACGCCTGCGGGAAGAGCTGGCCCTGGCGCTGGTCGCGCGCGACGAGGCGCTCGCGAAGCTGGCCGCTGAGGGCGACGACGCGGAGTCGGCTGCCGAGCGCGAGCTCGAGCATAAGGATGCGCTCGCAGAACTCCGCTCCGAGCACGAGCGCGTGCTCGCAAACGCCGAGTCCGCGGCCGCGGAGGCGCTCCGCGCCGAGCGGGCCAGCGCGCAGCAGGCACTGAACTCGCTGCGGGCGAACCACGACCAGGAGCTGGAAACCGAGCGCGCCAAGCGCATCGAGGAGGTCGAGGCAGAGCGCGAGCGCACGGCGGCCGCGATCGACACCGAGCGCGAGCGCAACGGGAAGGAGCTCGAGGCGCTCCGCGCGCGGCTGACGGAGGATCTCGAAGCCTCCCGAGTGGACGCCGCGGAGGCCCGCGCACAGCTCGAGCTCACCGCCGACGCCGATCGCCGGGCGGAGGCCGCCCGCGCCGCCCTCGCCGCGCTCCGCGACGAGAGCGAGCGGCAGGCCCAGGTGCACGCCCTCACGGAGCGCGAGCAGCGCTACGGGCTGGAGTCGCTGCGGGCGGAGCTCGAGTCGCTACGCGGCCGGCTGGCCCGGCCGAGCCAGAAGTAGCTCGTTGCCCGCCAGCGTCGTGCTGGTGGCCGCGGCGATCTCCACGTCGGTGAGCTCGCCCGGCGCCGCGACGCCGGTGAAGTTGACGGTCTTGTTGTGGCGCGTGCGGCCGCGCAGCCGCGACGCGTCGGTGCGCGACGGGCCCTCGACCAGCACGTCCATCGTCCTACCCACGAACCGCTGCGCGCGCTCCGCGGCGTGCCGCTGCACGGCGTCCACGAGCCGGCCCATCCTCTCGCTCGCCACCTCGTGCGGGATCTGGCCGGGCAGGTCCGCCGCCTCGGTCTCGCGGCGGGGCGAGTAGATGAAGGTGAAGGCCGAGTCGTACCGGACCTGCTCCACGACCTCGAGCGTGTCCGCGAAGGCGTCCTCGGACTCGCCCGGGAAGCCGACGATGATGTCGGTCGTCAGCGAGCAGTCCGGGACCAGCTCGCGGATCATCGCCACACGGTCGAGGTAGCGCTCGCGGTCGTAGGTGCGCCGCATCGCCTTGAGGATGTGGCTCGAGCCCGACTGGAGTGGCAGGTGGATGTGCTCGCACACGCTCGGCAGATCGGCATGCGCGGCGATCACATCCTCGCGGATGTCCTTCGGATGCGGGCTCGTGTAGCGGATGCGCTCCACGCCGTCGATCGCGTCCACCATCGCCAGCAGCTCCGCAAACGTGGACTTGGCGCCCTTGGGGAGATCGCGCCCGTAGGAGCAGACGTTCTGGCCAAGGAGCGTCACCTCCTTGACGCCCTCGGCGGCCACCTGCTCCACCTCGGCGACGATCTCCGCCGCCGGCCGCGACACCTCGCGCCCGCGAGTAGAGGGCACGATGCAGTATGAGCAGCGGCAGTTGCAGCCCACCGAGATCTGCACCCAGGCCTGAAAGTCGCGCTCGCGCTTCATGGGCAGGTGCCCAGTGAAGCCCTCGAACTCGAAGAAGCCCTGCGCCGTGATGCTGTCGCTCGTGAGGAACTCGGCGAGCTTGTGGACCTGGCCGGGCCCGAAGGCCACGTCCACGAACGGGAACATCTGGAAGACCTCGTCCTTCAGCGACTGCGACCAGCAGCCGCCGATCCCGATCACCCGCTCCGGGTCCTCCGCCTTCAGCCGCTTCGCCTCGCCGAGGTGCCCGACCAGCCGGTTGTCGGCCTTCTCGCGGATCGAGCAGGTGTTGAAGAGGATGAGGTCCGCGCCCTCGCGGTCGTCAGCCTCGCTGTAGCCGAGCGACTCGAGCATGCCCTTCATGCGCTCGGAGTCGTGCTCGTTCATCTGGCACCCGAAGGTGGTCAGGTGGTACGCCTTGGCCATCGGCCTCAACGCTAGCGCGCGTAGTCGGTCGCCCTGCTCTCCCTGATCACGGTCACCTTGATCTGGCCGGGATACTCCAGCTCCTTCTCCACGTCGCGCGCGATCTGGCGTGACAGGAGCGTCGCGGCGTCGTCGTCGATCTCCCCGGGGTGCACGATCACGCGGATCTCGCGCCCGGCGTGCATCGCGTAAACCTTCTCCACGCCGGCGTTGCGGCACGCGATCGCCTCGAGCTCGTGCAGTCGCTTCACGTACTGCTCGAGCGACTCGCCGCGGGCGCCCGGGCGCGCGCCTGAGAGCGCGTCCACGATCTGCACGATCACGGCCTCCACCGTCTGGAGATCCACCTCGTTGTGGTGGGCCTCCATCGCGTGCGCCACGGCCTCCGTCTCCTTGTAGCGCCGCGCCAGCTCGCCCCCCACCAGCGCGTGCGGGCCGTCGCTCTCGTGCGAGACCGCCTTACCGATGTCGTGCAGGAGCGCCGCCCGCGATGCGCAGCGCGGGTCCGCACCCAGCTCGGCTGCAAGCATCGCGGCCAGGCGCGCGCACTCGATCGAGTGAGCCAGCACGTTCTGGCCGTAGCTCGTGCGGAACTTGAGCCGGCCGAGGAGCTTCACGAGCTCCGGGTGGATCGAGCCGACGTTCGCCTCGAAGACGGCCTGCTCCCCCACCTCGACGACGTGCTGGTCGATCTCGGACTTGGCCTGGTGGAATGCCTCCTCGATGCGAGCCGGGTGGATGCGGCCATCCTGAAGTAGGCGCTCGAGAGTGAGCCGGGCGATCTCACGACGCACGCCGTCGAACCCGGACAGGAGGACCGCCCCGGGGGTGTCGTCGATGATGAAGTCGATCCCGGTTAGCGTCTCGAGCGCTCGGATGTTGCGGCCCTCGCGCCCGATGATGCGCCCCTTGAGCTCGTCGGACTTGAGCTCGACCACCGAGACCGTCGTCTCCACGGCGTGGCTTGACGCCACGCGCTGCATCACCGCGGCGAGGATGCTGCGCGCGCGGCGGTCGGCGTCGCGCCGGGTCTCCTCCTCTACCTGCCTGATCACGCGGGCGCTGTCGTGGCGCAGCTCGTCCTCGAGCTCCCGCAGCAGGATCTGCTTCGCCTGCCCGGCGCTGAGGCCCGACACGCGCTCCAGCTCTCGCAGCTGCCGCGACTTCTCCGTCTTCAGCTCCTCGCGGATGTGGTCGAGGTTCCGGCGCCGGTCCTCCAGCGAGCGCTCGCGGTCGCCCAGCTCGTTCGCCTGGAGGTCGAGCGAGCTCTCCTTCGCCCTGAGCCGCTCCTCGAGCCGCGCGATCTCCGTCCGGCGCGCGAGCAGCTCCTCCTCGAGCGCGTCCCGGCCGCCGGAAGCTGCCGGAAGCGGCTCCACCGTCGCCGCCGCCGCGGGCTCGCGGCTGCCGCTTGCCGCGGGGGCCCCGGCACCGGCGGCTCGCGGGCGCTGCACCAGCATCACCACCGCCACTGCGACCGCCGCCGCGACCAGCGCCGCCAACACGATCTCCATCTCCGTCTCCTCACACGGCGCGCAGGGCGCCGGTCTCAACATTCAGTTCGTTGAGCGGGTTCGGCGTGCGGCTCGAGACTGCAGACGGCTACGGACCCTCCCGAGCACTCCTTTCGGGATGGTCAGACGCGGTTGTCAGGAAGAAGGTCAAATTTTGCGCCGAATCAGGCGATTTGCTCGTCTTTTAGGTCTCGGGCCGAGCACGCCGGCCGCTTCAGCGGAGACTACCCGGGCGAGGCTCCCTGAGCAACCGGGTGGGAGCGGCCGTGCGGCGCGGCCGCCTACGCCGCGCGGCGGCGCTCGCGCTCGGCGCGCTCGTAGGCCCTGATCGCGTCGTAGGCGATCTCGGGCGCGTAGCCGCGGCGGACGAGCATCTGCCAGGCGCGGTCGCGCTCGCGGTCGTCGCGCGGCGCCGTCGGGTAGCGCTGCTCCAGCAGCAGGGAGGCGGTGCGGAGCTCCGAGTCGCGGCTGTGGGTGGATACCGCGGCGTCGATCAGGTGCGGCGCGATTCCGCGGCGGCGCAGGTCGCGGGCGATCCGCTCCCTGCCCCACTGCTCCAGCTCGCGCTTGTCCTCGGCGAACTGGTTCGCGTAGCGGGCGTCGTCGAGGAAGCCGGTGGCCTCGAGCTCCTCGACGGCGTCGTCGATCGCCTCCGGCGAGACGTGCTTGCGCTCGAGCCCGGCCCGCAGCTCCGCGACGGTGAGATCGCGGCGGGCGACCGCCTTGTAGGCCAGGTCGATCGCCCGCTCGCTCTCCGTGCGTTTCATGCGGTTAGGCGGCCTGCTCCTCCGGCACCTCGGCCTCGGGTGCGGCGTCCTCCACCGCGGCAGGCGGCGTCTCCACCACGCCGAACGGCGACGCCGGGTCAACGCCGAGCGCGTCATAGATCTTGCGCTCGATCTCCTGCGCGACGTGCGGGTTCTCGCGCAGGTAGCCCTTCACGTTGTTGCGTCCCTGCCCGAGCCGCTCATCCCCGTACGAGAAGAACGAGCCGGACTTCTGCACGATGTTGTGCTCGATCCCG
>DASQTS010000062.1:0-3690 GCA_035641775.1 Thermoleophilaceae bacterium | reverse complement strand
TCGTCGAACATCAGCAGCGTGATCGGGAGGAACGCGAGCGCCGCGAGGACCCCCGAGACGATCAGCCCCTGGTAGAGCGCGCGCTCCACGTTGCCCGCCCGCGAGCGCACCGCATAGGTGCCGATGATCGAGGCGAGCAGCGAGACGCCGCCAATGACGAGCGGGTAGGTGGCCACGGTCCCGATCTCCTGGAAGGTCAGGACGCCGAGCAGCATCACGGCCACCGCGGTGACGGCATAGGTCTCGAACAGGTCGGCCGCCATGCCGGCACAGTCGCCGACGTTGTCGCCCACGTTGTCCGCGATCACGGCCGGGTTGCGCGGGTCGTCCTCCGGGATGCCGGCCTCGATCTTGCCCACGAGGTCCGCGCCCACATCGGCGGCCTTCGTGAAGATGCCGCCGCCCAGTCGGGCGAAGACGGAGATCAGCGAGCCGCCGAAGCCGAGCCCGATGAGAGCGTCGATCGCGTCGCGCTCCTCCTCCCCGGCGAGGACTAGGATCCCGTAGTAGCCGGCCACGCCGAGCAGCGCCAGCCCCGCGACGAGCAGCCCCGTGATCGCGCCGCCCTTGAAGGCCACGCCGAGCGCGCGGGATACGCCGGAGCGCGCCGACTCGGCCACTCGGGCGTTCGCGCGCACCGAGACATTCATCCCGATGAAGCCCGCGGCACCCGAGAACAGGCCGCCGATCAGGAAGCCGATCGCCACGAGGATCCCGTTGGCGTCCTGCGCCTCAAGCCCGATCGCGAGGACGATCGCAAGCACGAGGGCGACGCCGGCAATAATCGTGTACTGGCGCCGGAGGTACGCGGTCGCGCCCTCCTGGACGGCCATGGAGATGTCCTGCATCTCCTGGTTGCCGGGCGAGAGCGCAAGCAGCCAGCGCGTCGTCAGCACGCCGTAGAGCACGGCGGCGCCCGCACAAACGAGCGCGAGCAGCACGCCCCAGTCAGTCAGGAATTCCAAGGGGTATTTCCTCCGTCTTGATTCAGAAGAGTCAGCGCGCGGCGCTTCCCGCTAGCGGTGGACAATCGCGCTGTCCAGCGCCGTTGCGCAGATATCGCCCGGCTGCGGGCCGATTTCCGGCACCGCCCGGAACAGGAGCGCGCGCAGTCTATCGAGGTTGTCGGCGAAAACGCGGAAGGCCGTATCGGCGGACACCGGCGCCACGTCGGGCATCCCCTCGAGGCCGACGTCGTAGTCGGTCACCAGCGAGATGTTCGCGTAGCAGAGCTGGAGCTCCCGGGCGAGCCACGCCTCGGGGTACTGGGTCATGTTCACCACGTCGAACCCGCTCTGGGCGAACCAGCGCGACTCGGCGCGGGTTGAGAAGCGCGGGCCCTCGATCACGACCACCGTCCCGCCCTCGACGACCGGGATCCCCTCCTCACGAGCAGCAGCGGCGAGCGTGGCCCTCAGGTCGGGGCAATAGGGATCGGCGGCGGACACGTGAGTCGTCTGCGGCCCGTCATAGAAGGTGCTCTCTCGCGCCGCGGTCCGATCGACGAACTGATCGCACAGGACGAACGTGCCCGGCCCGAGCTCCGGCTTGAGCGATCCGCAGGCCGAGGGGCCGATGATCCGGTCGGCCCCCACCTCCTTCATCGCCCAGATATTCGCTCTGTAGTTGATGCGGTGAGGGGGCAGTGTGTGCTCATCACCGTGGCGAGGCATGAAGGCCACGTCGATGCCGTCCAGTTGGCCCACCCGGACGGGAGCGGAGGGAGGTCCGTACGGCGTGGCTACGGGGACCTCCGTCATGTCGTCGAGGAACTTGTAGAAGCCCGAGCCCCCGAAGATTCCGATCACGAGCCGGGCGTCCAGATCTTTGGAGGGGGTGGCTCGTCGTCCTTCTTGTCGGAGGTTTCCTTGACGTAGAGCATCTGGACCTGGTCAAGGGCGTTCTGGATCGGCTGCTGAGCGTCCTCCGGGACCAACGGGAGCATCTGACGGGCCGCGTCGATCGCCTTCTGAGCCTCGGCTGGATCCTTGGCTCCCTCCACCGAGAGCTTCTGTCCCGCGAGGTTCACGAGCGTTGCGACCGTTTGCACGACGACGTCTTCGGTCTTTATCTGGCGAAGTGCTTCTAGCAGCTGCTGCTCGCTCGGCTCGCTCGGCTCGTTCACGTCGCGACCTCCTCCGCCGCATAGGTGCGCTGGCTGAGCGCCACCTCGGCGGCATAGATGTCCTCCATACTCGCCCCTTCGGCGAGCCCCCGCTTCTGCCGCTGCGCCCCGTTCTCCTCCGGTAGCACGACGTCGATCCCGAGCGCCGACCGCGCCGGCGCCGTCCATGCCAGCAGCCGGTCGCGTGCCGCGGCCGCCGGGTACTCCTCCCCGCGCTCGAGGTCGATGAGCTTCCCACCGAGCCCGTGCCGGATGGCGCGCCAGAAGTTCTCCTCGATCATCCGCCCCGGCGGGTCCTCGAACGGCACCTGCTCGTCGTGGTCGATCGCGGCCTGGGCGATGCAGGCGGTGATCAGCGCCGCGAGCGCCGTGGAATCGTCGGCGCTCGTCTGTGCGTCGCAGATCCGCATCTCCACCGTGCCGTACGCGTGGTGCGGACGTACGCTCCACCAGACCTGCGTGAACTCGATAATCGAGCTCGTGCGCACGAGGAAGTCGATGTAGTCCGCGTACGCCCGCCACGAGCCGAACGCGTCGGGGATCCCGCAGCGCGGGAAGCTCTTCGTGAAGATCTGCGAGCGCGCCGAGTGGAGCCCGGAATGGCGCCCGTCGAGGAACGGCGAGTTCGCAGAGATCGCCAGCAGCTCCGGCATGACCGGCCGCAGCCGATCGCACACCCGCACCGCGCGCTCGGGGCCCCGGACGCCCACGTGCACGTGCACGCTGAAGGTGTTGTTGCGCCACGCCACGTATTGGAGCGAGTCCTCTACGCGCCGGTAGTGCTCCGTGTCGATGATCTGCTGGTCCTGCCAGGGGCTCCAGGGATGTGTGCCCGTGGCCCCGAGCAGCGCCTCGTGGCGAGCCGCCAGGGCGAACAGCCGCGAGCGCGCGTCGCGCTGCCGCGACATGGCGTCGGCGAAGTTCTCCCCGCGCCCGGAGCGGATCTCGATCTCGGACTTGATCAGCTCGCCGGCGACGGAATCGGCGAGCACCGGGTCGTCCTGTGCGGCGTGGCGCAGCTCCTCGAAGCGGTGGTCCAGCTCGAGCGTCCGCGGGTCGAGGATCGCGAACTCCTCCTCGATTCCGACCGTGAAGTCGGTAGAGGCCTCGAAGACCTGCCTGACCCGCGGCATGTCGAGCATGAAAGGAACCTCAGGTGAGGTAGAAGTAGAGCGCGTAGAGCAGGTCCACGGCCGGGCTCGACGTGTGCACCGTGACCTCGGGCGGGACCTGCAGGAGTGCCTCGGAGTAGTTGAAGATGATCTTCACGCCGGCCTCGACGAGGTCGTCTGCGACCTCCTGTGCTGCCTCGGTGGGGACGGCGAGCACGCCGACCACGACGTCCTCCTCGCGGATCACCCGCTCGAGATCGTCGTACGGCCGCACCGTGAGGTTGTCGCCGACCTGGCTGCCGACCTTGCCCGGGTCCTTGTCGAACAACGCGACGACGCGGAAGCCGTGGTCGGCGAAGATGTCCGACCCGGCGATCGCCTGGCCGAGGTTCCCCGCGCCGAACAGGGCGATGTTGTGCTTGCCCGTGGTCCGCAGGATCTTCCTGATCTGCG
>DASQTS010000061.1:0-6160 GCA_035641775.1 Thermoleophilaceae bacterium | reverse complement strand
CCGCGCCGAAGGCGTCGGCGCTCCCGGTCAGGCTGAGCACGGCGACGGCTAGCGCCGGCAGCTTGCGAGGCATGACTTCCTCTCTTCTCTGCGCCTACGGGGTTAGCTGACGGGCTCGCGCCAGAAGAGCGGCGCTACGCGAAAGGGCTCGCGATTCGCCCCGTGCTGCCTATGGGTCCCCCGTTTCCCGGCCGCCAGGCGGACGGGAACTCGGCTATGGGTTCCTTGCGCGGGGCACCATAACATCCTCCCCGGCGAGCTGGCGCGCACGTAGGAAAACCGCGTCGAGCATCGGCTCGGTGAGCTTCCCCGTGAACGTGTTCTGCTGGCTTGGGTGGTACGAGCCGAGCAGCACCGGGCCCTCGTCTGGGGCGAACTCGGCCAGGTGGCCGAACGTGGGGCGTGGCCGGATGCCGAGCAGCAGGCAGGCGGCGTCCCACGCGAACTTGCCGAGGCAGACGATCACGGCCGGGCGGATCAGCCGCAGCTCCTCGGCGGCGTAGGGGAGGCAGTTGTCGCGCTCGGCGGGAAGCGGCCTGTTCGCGGGCGGCGCGCAGCGGACCGCCGCGGCGATCCAGGCGCCGCGCAACTCGAGCCCGTCGTCTTGGTGGACGGACTGCGGCTGGTTCGCGAAGCCGGTCCGGTGCATCGAGGCGAACAGCCAGTCGCCCGAGCGGTCCCCTGTGAAGACGCGCCCGGTGCGGTTGCCCCCGTGCGCCGCCGGCGCGAGCCCAAGCACAAACACGCTCGCGCCGGGATCGCCGAAGCCGGGGAGGGGCCGGCCCCAGTAGTCCTCGCCCGCGAACGACGCCCGCTTCTCGCGCGCCACCTGCTCGCGCCAGGCTACGAGGCGCGGGCAGCGCCGGCAGCCGACGACCCGGCGCTCTAGCTCTTCAAGCGCTTGCCGGTGGTGAAGAGGTGCTGAGCCCACGCGTAGGCAGGGATCGCGAGCGCGGCGGTCACCCCGAGCGAGAGCCAGACCGAGACGTCGCTCTCGCCGAGGAAGCCGAACCGGACCGCGTTGACGAGGTAGAAGACGGGGTTGAAGTGGGACAGCTCCTCCCACGGCGAGGGGAGAACCGTCACCGAGTAGAAGACGCCGCCGACGAAGGTGAGCGGCAGGATCACGATGTTCTGGATGAAGCTCGTGTGATCCCAGGTCTCGGCGTAGATGCCAACCACCAGGCCGAGCGAGGCGAACAGCAGCAGACCGAGCGCGATCGCCAGCGCCAGCTCGAACGGGTGCTCGATCGGCACGTCCACCAGCAGCACCGCCAGCACGAGCAGCGACACGCCGATGGCGAGCGCGCGCACGATGCCGCCGATCGTGAAGCCGAAGGCCATCTGCCAGGGCTTCATCGGGGCGGACAGGACATCGTTGATGTAGCGGTCGAAGCGTGCCTGGAAGATCGTCGAGGCGTTGTTTGCGAACGCCGCCTGGACCGTGCCCATCGTGATCAGCCCCGGCACGATGAACACCTCGTACTCGACGGCGCCGACCTGCTTGATGCGCCCGCCGAGGGAAAGCCCGAAGACGAGAATGAAGAGCATCGACGAGACCACCGGTGCGAGGACCGTCTGGGTCCAGAGCTTCGAGACGCGCAGCGTCTCGCGGCGGCACAGCCAGACGAGGCCGGTCACGACGCCATGGCCTTCACATAGACGTCGCTCAGCTTCGACACGCCGAAGTGCTCCCGGAGGCCGTCAGCCGAGTCCCTGGCGATCAGATGGCCGCCACGGATGAGGGCGATCTCCTCACAGAGCACCTCGGCCTCTTCGAGGTAGTGCGTCGTGAGGAGGATCGAGGTGCCCTCGGCGTGCAGCTGCCGGATGTAGCGCCACAGCTCCGTCCGCAGCTCGAAGTCCACGCCGGCGGTGGGCTCGTCGAGGATCACCAGCCGCGGCCGGTGCATGAGCGCGCGGGCGAGCAGCAGGCGGCGGCGCTGTCCGCCGGACAGCTTCGGCGCGCGCACGTCGCGCTTCGAGCGAAGCCCGAAGGCGTCGATCATCTCCTCGGCACGCTCAGCGGCCTGGTCCTTCTCCATGCCGAAGTACCCGCCGTGGTACTCGAGCGTCTCCTTGACGGTGAGGAAGCGGTCCAGGTTGATGTCCTGCTCCGCGAGGCCAACCCAGGAGCGCGCCTCCATGGTGTCGTGCGGCTCGCCGAAGACGAGTACCTCACCCTCCGTGATGCGCAGGAGGTTGCAGACGGCGCTGATCAGCGTGGTCTTGCCCGCCCCGTTCGGGCCGAGAAGGCCGAAGAACGCCCCTGACGGGATCTTCAGGTCGAAGTCCTCGAGCGCGAGCGTGCCGTCGTCATAGCGCTTGGTGAGGCTGCGCAGCTCGAGCGCAGGGGGGTCTTCGCGGAACACCGGATCGAGACTAGTGACCCGGAAGGCATCGCTGCGCAGCGGGCACCGCCCGCCGCTTGCGCCCTACCCGAGGGCGCGGCCGTAGTGCTTCTCGTAGTAGTCGCGGTACTCGCCGGAGCGGATCGGGCCCCACCAGTCCTCGTTGTCGCGGTACCAGTCGACCGTCTTCGCCAGGCCTTCGTCGAAGCGGACCTGTGCCTCCCAGCCGAGCTCCTCGCGCAGCTTCGCCGAGCTCAGCGAGTAGCGGCGGTCGTGGCCGGGTCGGTCGGTTACGTGCTCGATCAGCGAGTCGTCGCGGCCGGTGCGCTCGAGGATGCGCCGCACCACCTCGATGTTCTCGCACTCGTCGGGGCCGCCGACGTTGTACGCCTCGCCTGGGCGCCCGCGCTCCAGCACCGTGTGGATGCCGCGGCAGAAGTCCTCCACGTAGAGCCAGTTGCGCACCTGGAGCCCGTCGCCGTACACCGGCAGCGGGTCGCCGTGCAGCGCGTTCAGGATCGACAGCGGGATCAGCTTCTCCGGGTACTGCCGCGGGCCGTAGTTGTTCGAGCCGCGGCAGATCACAGCCTCGGTGCCGTAGGTGTGGTGATGGGCCGACACGAGCAGGTCGCCCGCAGCCTTCGTGGCCGAGTACGGGGAGGAGGGGTCGAGCGGCGACTCCTCGGTGAACGCGCCCTCCTGGATCGAGCCGTAGACCTCGTCGGTCGAGACCTGGAGGTAGCGCGGGATGCCTAGCTCGCGCACGGCGTCGAGCAGCACGCCGGTGCCGATCAGGTGAGTCCGAGCGAACACGTCCTGGTCCGCGATCGAGCGGTCCACGTGCGACTCCGCGGCGAAGTTCACGACCGCGTCGGCGCCCGCGGCCACCTGCATCACGAGGTCGCGGTCCTCGATGCCGCCCACCACGAGCTCAGTGCCCTCCGGCAGGTTCTCGCGGCGCCCGGCGTAGGTGAGCTTGTCGAGCACGGTGATCTCGTGCTCCTCGCGGAACAGACGCACGTACGTCGAGCCGATGAAGCCGGCGCCGCCCGTCACGAGCAGCTTCACGCGCGCACTCCCATGTAGGCGTCGAGCCCCTCCTGCCACGCGGGCAGCTCCGGCGCGTCGCGCTCGCTGCGCAGCACCGAGTTCGCCGGCCGAGGCGCCGGGCGCCCCAGCTCCGCCGTGGTCTGCGGCTCGACGGCGCACTCCACCCCGGCGCGCTCGAAAATCGCGCGGGCGAAGTCGAACCACGAGCACGAGCCGCCGCCGGCGACGTGGAGGAACCCGTGTCGGCCGCCGCTCGCCAGCGCCCAGAGCGCATCGGCGAGGTGTCCGGTGAAGGTCGGGCTTCCCACCTGGTCGTCCACCACCTCGACCGCCCCGCGCTCCTCGCCCAGTCGCAGCATCGTGGCGACGAAGTTGCCACCGCCCGCGCCGAAGAGCCACGAAGTGCGCACGACGAGGCTGTGCGGGCTGGCGGTGAGCGTCGCCCGCTCCCCCGCCAGCTTCGACCGGCCGTATGCCGACAGCGGGTTGACGGGGTCGGACTCCACGTACGGACCGGCCTTCGACCCGTCGAACACGTAATCCGTCGAGATGTAGATCACGCGGGCAGCGACCTCGGCCACGTTCCGCGCACCCCCGGCGTTCACCTCGTGTGCCCGCTCCGGGTCCGCCTCCGCGCCGTCGACGTCGGTGTATCCGGCGCAGTTGACGACCACCGAGCCGGCGAGCGCCTCCCGGACGGCCGACGCGTCCGTCACGTCCAGCTCGGCGCGGGTGAGGCCGACCGCGCCGGCGCCCGCCGCGCGCATCACGTCCTGCCCGAGCATCCCTCCTGCTCCCACCACGTGGACTGTCACGGGCGGGAAGTATGGTGACTTCCGTGCTCGAGGTCCGCGAGCTCTCGAAGCGCTTCGGCACGAACGTGGCGGTCGACGGGCTCACCTTCACGGCGCGTCCGGGCAAGGTGGTCGGCTTCCTCGGGCCGAACGGGGCGGGAAAGACCACGACCCTGCGGATGCTTCTCGGGCTGACGCTGCCGACCTCCGGCACCACGACGGTGAACGGGCGCCCCTACCGTGAACTGCACGACCCTGTGGAGCAGGTGGGCGCCGTGCTCGAGGGCCCGCAATTCCACCCTGGACGCACCGGCCGGAATCACCTGCGAGTGCTCGCCGCGGCGGCCGGTTTGCCGCGGTCGCGCGTGGACGAGGTCCTTCGGCTCGTCGAGCTGGACGGCGCCGGCCGCAAGCGCGTAAAGGGCTACTCGCTCGGGATGCGGCAGCGCCTCAGCCTGGCGAGCGCGCTGCTCGGCGACCCGCGCGCGCTCGTGCTCGACGAGCCGGCCAACGGGCTCGATCCGCAGGGGATTCGCTGGCTGCGCGACTTCCTGCGCGCCCAGGGCGCCGACGGCCGGGCGGTGCTCGTGTCGAGCCATGTGCTCGCGGAGATCTCGCAGACGGTGGACGAGGTCCTGGTGATCAGCCGCGGCCGCCTCGTTGCCCAGGGCTCGCTAGACGAGCTCACGCGCGGCGCCGAGGCGCCGGTCTGGGTGCGGAGCCCCGACACCGAGCGGCTCCGCGCCGCGCTCTCGGCGAGGGACGGCGTCACGGCCGAGCCCGTGCACTCGGGCGAGGGCTGGCTGGCCGTGCGCGGGGCGTCGCTCGAGGAGGTGGGCACGACCGCGGCCGAGAGCGGCGCGGTCGTCTACGAGCTATACAGGCCGGCGCAGTCGCTCGAGGCCGTCTTCCTCGAGCTCACCGGGGCGACGGAGGCGGGCCGGTGACCAGGCTCGTCGGCGCCGAGCTGCTCAAGCTGACGACCACCCGGACGTTCTGGGGCATGGCCGCCGCCGCGGTGGGGCTCGTCCTCCTCATCGTGGTGCTGTCGGTGGCGCTTGACACGGACCCGACCGAGGACAACGTGCGCACGATCATGGCGACGGCCGGGTTCAGCGGGGTGCTCACGCTCGTCCTCGGCGGTGTCGTGGGCGCGGGCGATTACCGGCACGGGACGATCGCGTGGACGCTGCTGATCACGCCGAACCGGCTCCGTGCCACGGCTGGCCAGTTCGTGGCGTGTGGCGTGGCGGGACTCGCGATTGGGGCGGCGGCCTACGCGCTCGCCGCGGTGATCGCGCTGCCGTGGCTCGCCGGGAAGGACGCGACCTTCCCGCCGGCGGGCGACCTGCTCGAGGTCTTCCTCGGCTGTGTGCTGTACGCGGGCCTGGCCGCGATGCTGGGCGCCGGGCTCGGTGCGCTCCTGCGCAATCAGGTCGCCGCGATCGTCGTCGTGCTGGTGCAGATCTTCGTCGTCGATCCGAGCCTGGCGGGCCTGGTCCCGGATATAGCGCCGTTCACGCTCACCGGCCTCGGCGCCGCCATGAGCGGAGTGGACAGCGACGGCGATCTCCTTCCCGCCGGCGTCGCGGCGCTCGTCTGGGCGGGCTATGCGGTGCTGCTCGCCGTGCTGGCGGCGATCCACACGGCGAGACGTGACATCTAGATGATCTGGACGTCGGCGCTGTCGCCGACCACGAAGCGGTACGCCTTCGGCTGAGCGGGCCCACGGGCGATCGTCACGTCCTTGCCGATCAGGCTCGCCTCGATGCGGTGGTCGACGTGCGAGATGCGCGACCCGGACATGACGATCGAGTGCTCCAGCTCGGCGTGCTCGATCCGCACGTTCTCGCCGATCGCGGTGTACGGCCCGATGTAGGCGTCAACCAGCTGCGCGCCCGCGCCGATCATCGCGGGGCCGCGGACGGTCGTGTTCTCGAGCCGCGCCCCCTGCTCGATCACCAC
>DASQTS010000060.1:0-9950 GCA_035641775.1 Thermoleophilaceae bacterium | reverse complement strand
GGTCGGGCAGCGCGCCGCGGAGGTAGGGGTCGGGCGCGAGCCGCAGGAGATCGGTCTCCACGGCGTCCAGGTGGCTGTTCGCCCGCTCGACCGAGGCCCCGCCGAAGAACGCCATCGTGCGCCGGACCGGGCCGAGCTTGTACTCCCCGTTCACCGCCTCTCCTCGGCCCTCGGCGGCTGCCTCTGCCGCGTCGAGGTGGCTGTCGATCGCCCCGAGCGCGCGGAGCTGCTCGGGCGTCTGACTCGGCAGGAGGAGATGTGCGAGGAAGCGGTACTCGGCTGCTCGCGCAAGCGCGTGCTCACGCCACGACGCGGTGGCCGGGCCGCGAATCGGAAACGCCGGATGCTCGGGCGCGCTCGTGGGGCGATTTTACCCCGCGCATCCAGAGCGCACAAAATTGGTGGAACAAACGCGACGGAAGTGACCTCCATCCCTTGACCCCTGTTTCCGCGGGGGTACGCTGGCCCCATCGACTCGGCGTTCGACCGCGACCTGCTCGAGCTGCACAAGCCGGTCCTGCGCTACGACCGCCAGTACGACTACCGGGCGAGCTCGGTGGCCGGCATGGTGGAAAACGCGGGCAACCTGCTCGTGTCGCGCCACGGCGAGCTGATCGCGAGCGTCGGCGGCGACCCGGCCGTGTCGTTCGAGCTCATGGCGGCCTACCCGGACGAGCGCACGATCGAGCCGGACGACTGCCTGTGGCAGGGAACGCAGGTTCTCGCCGACGCCCGGCGCATGGAGCGCGAGGGGCGCTACCCGGGCGTGCTCTACGGGCGCGTGGTGCCCGGCGAGCAGGGGCGCAAGTGGCTCCAGTACTGGGTCTGGTTCTACTACAACCCGAAGAACCTGCTCGGCTTCGGAAAGCACGAGGGCGACTGGGAGATGGTCCAGATCGAGCTGGACGCGGACGGCCGGCCGGACGTGCTCACGTACGCGCAGCACAAGCACGGCGAGGTGCGCAGAGCCACGGACAGGCACGTCGAGTGGATCGAGCGCGACGGCGGGCGGCATCCGGTCGTGTACGTGGCCGCGCTCTCACACGCGTCGTACTTCGAGAGCGGGACGCACCCGTACTTCCCGGGCATCGACCACGCGTACGGCGACGGACCCGAGGCGTGGCTGCCGGTCGAGCCGTTCGGCGCGTGGAACGAATGGCCCGGGTTGTGGGGCAGCCGCGAGCACGTGATCGCCGGGAACGTCGGGATGCCGCCGCGAAGCCCGAGTCACCAGGGCAAGTGGAAGGACCCGGTGGCGGTCC
Source organism: Thermoleophilaceae bacterium (assembly GCA_035641775.1). Taxonomy (GTDB): domain Bacteria; phylum Actinomycetota; class Thermoleophilia; order Solirubrobacterales; family Thermoleophilaceae; genus JACVRW01. The sequence goes on along the minus strand of DASQTS010000060.1, from coordinate 8,688 downwards.
AGAAGAAGAAGTCGCGGAGGCTGCAGCTGCTCACGCGGCGGTTGTTCCACGGGCCGGGTCGCGCGTTCTACCCGCTCGCGCCCGAGCTGAGCGCACGGCTCGAGGGCAGGCGCTGCATCGTCGAGTACCGGTTCCGGCAGCGGCCGTGGCGGCGCTCCCGCCACCTGCTCCTGACGGTCCACGACGGCGAGCGCGTGATCGCGAGCCGCACGATTCGCGCGGCCGGCGACGCGGACACCGCCACGTTTCGGCTCGTGGAGGACCCGGAGGACCCGCGGGTCGCCGCGACCACCTGGAACAAGGCCCGCCAGCGCAGCGACCTCACAGAGGTGACGCCGGCTCGTACACCGACATGATCTCGCGCATCATGCGGTCCCGGTCCCCGTCGTAGCGGGCCAGCTCGTAGCAGCCGAGCGGGTTCTCGATCACGTTCACCAGGCACTTGTTGCAGTACGTGCAGGGCCGCTCCGGCCGGTCCTGGCCGGCCGCGAACAGCTGCACGAGGTCGTTGTTGGCGATCAGCGGGCGCGCGATCGAGACCGCGTCGCACCTGCCCTCCTCGATCGCCGCGCGGATCACGGACGCGGTCTGGAACCCGCCCGTGCAGAGGACGGGAATCGAGACGCTCCGCTTGATCGCGTGCGCGTCCTCGAGGTTCGCGCCCTCGATCGGGAGCCCGCGCGTCGTCCGGTTCCATAGGAAGCGGAACAGCGGCCTGAGCAGCGCGTAGCGGGCGAGCAGGTAGTTCCGGAACGTGTAGAGCCCGCTCGAGATCATCGTGTCGTAGGTCCCGGAAACCACGTCGACCGGCACGCCGCCGGCGGGGTTGCGCGGGTGCGGGAACATGCTGCCCGTGGACACGTGGATGGCGTCGGCGCCGGCCTCCTCGGCCCACCTGCACACCTGCACCGAGTCCTCGAGCTTGTTCCCGCGCTTCTCCCAGAAGATCACCGCGTTGTTGTGGTCGACGGCGCTGATCTTCACCTGGAGATGGAAGTCGCTGCCGACCTCCGCGCGGATCGCCCGGATGATCTCGAGCAGGAAGCGCGCGCGGTTCTCCAGCGTGCCGCCGTACTCGTCCTGCCGGTCGTTGATGGCGGAGCTGAGGAACTGGGTGATCAGGTAGCCGTTGGCGGCGTGCAACTCCACCCCGTCGAGCCCGGCCTCGCGCGCTCGCCGCGCGCCGGCGGCGAAGCGCCGGACGGTGTCGTGGACCTCGTCGCGCGTCATCGCCTGGCACTCGAAGCCGTGGAAGGGCTCCGTCTTCCCGGTCGAGCTGAGCGCCTTCAGTCCCGCGTTCTCCACGCCCGCGATGTCCTGCTGGCGCCCCGAGTGGCTGAGCTGGAGAATGAACCTGCAGTCGTGCCGACGCACCGCCTCGCCCACGCGCCGCCAGAAAGGGATGCGCTCGTCGCGGTCGATCGTCGCGTAGTTCGGCAGGATGCGGCCGCGCACGTGCACCGGCACGTACGAGGACACGATCGCCCCCACCCCGCCGCGCGCGAAGCGCTCCTCCCAGTTGATGCGCGCCTGCGTGCCCGATCCGTCGTAGTTGTCGAAGCGGCCCGAGATGTTCGAGCGCAGGATCCGGTTCTTCAGCGTGAGGCTCCGGAACTCGAGCGGCTCGAAGATCGGGTCGCTCACCAGGGCTCGAACTCGATCTCCTCGCGGTGGCCGAGGAGGAAGTAGCAGTAGAAGACGTTGGCCCAGTCCAAGCCGAACTGGAGATACGCCTTGCAGAGCATCAGGCCATGGTCGCCCGGGTTCGGCAGCACGACGAAGTCGCGGATCACGCGGAACGGCAGGTTCTTCCCGGTGTTGAGCGGCACGTCGTAGTTGAAGTGCCCGGCGTGGCGGTACGGCTCGTAGAGCCGCTGCGGCGGCTCGTCGGCCACCTGCGAGACGCGGAAGTAGCCGAGCTGGAGCGGGCGGCCGTCCTTCAGCTTCACCTCCCAGTCGCCGCGGAAGCCCTGGTCGTCCTGCCGGACGATCTCGTTGTAGCCGAACGGCCGGCCCTCGCGACGTCGGAAGCCCTTCTTGAACTTCTCGCCCGAGATACGGCCGATCCACTCGTGGTTCCAGCCGCAGTAGATGTAGCCCTCGAGCTCGTCCAGGTCCGGGGCGGGACAGGTGAGCATCACCTCCTCGAGCTTCTTGCGGTCCGCCGCCGCCAGCGTCTCGTAGGTCCAGGCTTGGGTCCTCGTCGTCGTCATGCGGATACCTCCGCGATTCCGGGGGCTGCGTACTCGGCCAGCGCCATCACCGTGAGCTGCGGGTTGACCGTGATGGCCGTCGGGAAGACGCTGGCGTCGCACACGAACAGGTTCTCGAAGCCGTGGACGCGGAACGACTCGTCTACGACGCCTCGCTTCGGGTCGCGGCTGATCGCGTTCCCGCCCTGGGGATGGCCGGTCCCGATGGACAGGTAGCTCGAGTGCTCCACGTAGTCGTCGAGCTGGTCGAGCTGGCCCTCCGAGGTGAACTCGTGGAACTGGAACGTGGACGGCATCACGCGCCTGGCGCCCGCCGCGAGGTAGATGCGCCCGAGCAGCTTGAGCGCCTCGATCAGCGTCCTCACGTCGCCCTTGTCGGGCGTGTAGAGGATGTCCACGCCGCCGGTGAGCGCCGACGCCAGCCGGCCCGGCTCGTTCGTGCCCACGAGCACACCCGCCGCGGTGAGGTGACGGAAGCGGCTCATGTTGGTGCGGTGGTCGTCGAGCCAACCCGGCATGTTGAGCGCCTGGGAGACGACTGGGTTGAACCACGTCTCCATCACGAAGCCGCGCTCGTGCGGCGGCTCGAAGTAGTGCGAGATCTGGACGCCGTCGTATGAGTCGAGCTCGTCGTCGAAGTCGGCGGTGATCGGCGACGCCATGTTGAAGCGCAGGCCGTGCCCGGCCCGCCCCCTGGCGATCCTGCTCTCCATGAGGAGCCAGCTCGACGCGATCGCGCCGGCGGATACGACTACGGTGTTCGCGCGGATGCGCAGCTTGCGCCCGTTCGACAGGCGGGCCACGACCCCCGTGGCGCGGCTCCCGTCCGTCTCGATCCGCTCGGCGCGGCACTCGGGCAGCACGCGGAGCGAGTCCACGCCGAAAAGTCGCTGCCCGTCCGGCAGGACCTTGTCGAGCATCGACAGCTTCGCCCCAAAGGGGCAGCCGATGTTGCAGTAGCCGCTGCCGGGACAGTCGGCAATGTTCGCCTCCACCACGTCCACCTCGCCCTGAAGGCCGAGAGCGCTCACGCCGTCGACGAACTTCTGAGCGCCCGCCTGCAGGTGGCGGCTCGGCGGCCGCCTCACCCCGACGAGGCCGCGCGCGTCGAGAAACGCCTGCGCGAGCCGCGGCCCTTCGAGCCCCGCGTCGAGCTCCGAGCCGTTCCAGCGGGTGAGCGCCTCCGGCGGGATGTCGAAGCAGACGGCGTTGTTCACGACCGTCGAGCCGCCGACGCACATGCCCTGGAGGACCTGGAAGCTGAAGTCGCGCGACAGCTGGAGCGCGCCGTCTGCGTAGAGGTTGGAGATCTGCTCGATCTCGTTGTCGGTGAACTCGGAGGGGTCGAGGTGGCGGCCGCGCTCCACGAGCAGCACCCGCCGGCCCGCCTCCGCGAGCCGGTACGCGACGATCGCGCCCGCCGCGCCGCTTCCGACCACGACGGCGTCCGCCGAGAGCGTGTCGCCGTCCAGCGAGTCGTGCGACATCGACTCGACGCTCGGGAGCGTGTCCGGCACGTCCAGCGTGGCCTCGGCGTAGCGCGCGCGGTCCCTGAACGGGACGTAGCCGACCGTGGCGTACGTACGGGGGTCGCCGTAGAAGCCGAGGTAGGTCATCTGCATCGACAGGCGGAACATCGCCTGCACGAGCCGCCGCAGGAAGCGGACCCGCCTGAACGCGACGTCGTCCACGAAGCGCTTCTCCACGAAGAGGCGGCGCGCCTCCAGCTTCAGCTTCGGCAGGGGCGGCTTGAGGAAGCGGAGCGGGTACAGCCACAACCCGATCAGCGCGACGTTCACCACCCACTTGCGCTGGGCGCGAAAGGGGCCCATGTAGCGGTCGACGTTCCCCGCCACCTCGCGCGCCGGGATGATGCTCGTGTCCACCGCGACCTCCGCCAGCGCGGCGAGCGCGCTCCGTGCCGGGCCGGCGAGGAAGCGCCGGTCGGTGGGCTCTGCGGACGACTCGATGGGAGCCGGGATTCTCAAGCTGAGGCCGCCTCGGGCTACCCTAACCCTGCGGCCTTCCCTGACACAAGAAAGCCCCGCGAATGCGGGGCTTTCAGGGTTACAGCTGTCGGAATCCGCTTAGCGGTCGAGGTCGCCGTCGGCCTCGATCCGCTCCTTGCGAACCTCCTCGGAGACCTGCGCCTCCTCGGTGACCGACTCCTTGTCCATCCGCACCCGCTCCTTCGGCACGGTGCGCTTCTCGACCACCGGCTGCTCCTCGTGCAGCACGACCTCGTGCTCCTCCTCGGAGATCGCCGGGCCGTCCAGCGCGTCGTCGACGTTGCCGTCCGTGATCGGCTCGCGCTCCACACGGACCTCCTCGCGGCGCACCGGCACCGTCTGCTGGACCTCCTCGGTCACCACGTACTTGCGCAGCCGGGCACGCCCGCGCTCCTGGTCCACCTTGCCGACCCGAAGCTCCTCCTCCGAGCGCGTCATCGCGTCATCGGTGGTCGGGCCGCTCGTGTCACGGCCAACAGCGCCGCGCTCGCCGTCGCCGGCGCCGCCCTCGGGCAGCCCGCTGTCCGAGCGCCGCTCGCCGTACTCCATCCCGTAGTGGGAGTAGAGCTCGGCCTCCTCCTGCTGGGAGAGCTGGCCGTCGGAGTCGTCGATCTTCGGAGCGTCCTTGATCTGCGACTTCGAGAATGGGACTCGAACGCTCTCGCCGGTCGGCTCAGCATTCTGGATCGGGACGAACGACAGCTTCGTGCCGAACAGTCCCGTCCGTACAGCCGCCCACTCGGGCTGGTCGGTGTCCTCGTCGCGGAACATCTCCTCGACCGTCCCGACCTTGTCCCCGTCGGCGTCGACGAGCTCGCGCCCGCGCCAGTCATATGCGTGTGTGACCTGTGTCATCTGGCTCCGCTACCCGGGGCGAGGGAAGCGGAAAATGGGCGAAAGGACGTCCGACGGCGGATGCGCCGTCACAGCCGCTCAGGTGCGGTTTTTGACCCTGTCCATTACGGCCGCCGCGAAGTCGTGGAGCAGCTCCACCTCGGGCGCCTTCCACTGGCGCGGCTCGTGCTCGATCACGCAGAAGCTCCCGAGCGTGTTCCCCTCCGAGTCGTTCATCGGGACGCCGACGTAGGCGATCACGTCGAGGTCCTCAATGGCCCTGTTCCCCTGGACGAGCGGGTGCTTGCGCGCATCCGTCACGAGCAGCGGCTGGTTCGACACGACGACGTGCTGACAGAACGAGTGAAGGAGGTCGGTTCCGCGGTCGGATGCCCACGGCTCCGGCAGGCCCCACGAAGCGGCGAAGAACTGGCGGTCCGCGGCGACGAACGACAGGAGCGCGACCGGGGCGTCGAGCGAGCGCGCCGCGAGCCGTGTGAGCCGGTGGAGAACCGGGTCCTCCTTGACGCCGACCAGGCCGGTATTTTCGATCGCCGCGAGCCGGGCGGGGTCCTCCAGCTTCTGCCTGCGCTCCTCGGAGCTGAAGCGGCGGCGCTCGCCGTCGGAGCGCGACGCAAGCTCGCCGATGGTGACGAGCCCGTTCTCGTCCCCACGCGCGCCCGCGAGGTAGCCGACGCGCAACAGCGCCGCGTCGCGAACGAACTGCGACACGCTGATCTCCTGGCGTGCCGCCTCCTCCTCGAGCAGCGTCCAGAGCTCCGGGCTCACGCGGATGGTGGCGGCCTTCAGCGGCACTGGTCTAGCGTAGCCTCACCGCCGTGGACGCGGCCGAGAGGACCTTCCAGGAGCTCGTCGCGCAGCTCGATTATCCGATGTTCATCGCCACGGTCGCTACCGAGCACGAGCGAGCGGGCTGCCTGATCGGCTTCGCCACGCAGTCCAGCATCCACCCGCCGCGCTTCCTGGCCGGCATTTCAAACAAGAACCGCACCTTCCGGGTCGCCCGCCGGGCGGAGTCGATGGCGATCCACCTGGTTCCCGAGCACGCGACGGAGCTCGCCGAGCTGTTCGGCGGCGAGACGGGCGACGACCTCGACAAATTCGAACGCTGCGAGTGGCGCCCCGGCCCCGGCGGCGTTCCGCTGCTCGACGAGTGCCCGAACCGCTTCGTCGGCCGCATACGCGAGCGGATCGACTTCGGCGACCACGTCGGCATCGTCCTCGAGCCGACGTTCGCCGAGGCCCACGAGGAGAGCGCGCAGCTCGGCTTCCACCGCGCGAGGCGCATCGAGCCTGGACACGAGGCCTGAGTGACGGGCACCGTCATCAACGTCGCCGCGATCCTCGCGGGCACGCTGATCGGCGTGCTCGTCGGCGGGCGGCTCCCGGAGGGCCTCCAGCGACGCGTGCTCGCCGGGCTCGGCCTCGTGACGCTCGTGATCGGCGTGGACCTCGCGCTTGCCTGGCGCGACACGAGCCCGCTGTACGTGCTCGGAGGCGTCCTGCTGGGCGGCCTCGCCGGCGAGGCGCTCCGGATCGAGGACCGGCTGGCGGCGCTGGGCGACACGATCCAGCGGCGCGTGAGCGCCGCGCGCGGCTCCAGCTCGCGCGTGAGTGAGGCCTTCTTCGACGCGAGCCTTCTCTTCTGCGTCGGCCCGCTCGCGGTGGTGGGCGCGATCCAGGACGGCCTGACCGGCGACTACGAGGCGCTCGCGACGAAGGCCCTGCTCGACGGCTTCGCTTCGATTGCGCTCGCGGCGACGCTCGGCTGGGGCGTCGCGCTCGCCGCCGTCTCGGTGCTCGTCTACCAGGGCGCGCTGTCACTCGGCGCGACCCTGTTCGAGGACGCGCTCGAGGGCGAGGCCCTCGCCGCGCTCACCAGCGCGGGCGGCCTCCTGATCATCGGGATCTCGCTGAAGCTGCTCGACCTGACCGACGTCAAGGTCGGGAACTTCCTCCCGGCACTGATATTCGCGCCGGCGCTCGTCGGGATCGTTTCGCTCCTGAGCTAGGGCTTGAAGAGCACCTTCACCGCGCCGTCGGCCTTCTTCTGGAACATCTCGTAGGCCTCGGGCGCGCCGCTCAGCGGCAGCTGGTGGGTGTGGAAGCTCTCCACGCCGAGCGGATCGTCGTCGGTGAGCAGCGGCATGATGTCGTCCGCCCAGCGCTTGACGTTCGCCTGCCCCATCCGGAGCTGGATCTGCTTGTCGAAGATCGTGAGCATCGGGAGCGGGTCCGCCATCCCGCCGTAGACGCCGCTCAGAGAGATCGTCCCGCCACGCCGCACGATCTCGATCGCGAGGTAGAGGGCGTGGAGGCGGTCGATCCCCGCCTTCTCCATCAGCTTCTCGGCCACGGCGTCCGGCATCAGGCCGACGAGCTGGTGCGCGATCTTGGCGCCGGGCGAGCCGTGTGCCTCCATGCCCACCGCGTCGACCACGGAGTCGGTGCCGCGGCCGTCCGTCATCCCGCGGATCACCTCTGCGAGGTCGCTCTCGTGCTCGCGCAGGTCGAGCACCTCAGCGCCGCGCGCCCGCACGCGCTCCAGGCGCTCGGGCACGATGTCCACTCCGATCACGCGATGGCCCTTGTGCATCGCGATCCGCGCAGCCATGTCGCCGATGGGGCCGAGGCCCAGAACCGTGACGCTGCCGCCGTCGGGGATCGCGGCGTACTCGACCGCCTGCCAGGCCGTGGGCAGCACGTCCGACAGGTAGACGAAGCGCTCGTCCGGCGGCCCCTCCGGGACCTTTATGTGGCTGTAGTTCGCGTGCGGCACCCGGAGGAACTCGGCCTGGGCGCCGTCCTTCGAGCCATACAGCTTCGTGTAGCCATACAGCATCGCCCCCATGCCCTCCTCGCGCACCTGCGTGGTCTCGCACTGCGTCTGAAGGCCCTGGTCGCACATAAAGCAGCTTCCGCACGCCACCTGGAACGGCATGACCACGCGGTCGCCCGGCGACAGCTCGGTCACCTCGGAGCCCACCTCCTCCACGATGCCAATCGGCTCGTGACCGAGGATCGAACCCTCCTCGATGAACGGGCCGAGGACCTCGTAGAGGTGCAGATCGGAGCCGCACAGTGCGGTCGTCGTCATCCGGACGATAGCGTCGGTGGGCTGCTCGATCGCGGGATCGGGCACTTCCTCGACCCGTACGTCGCGCTTTCCATGCCAGGTCAGAGCTTTCATCCGCGGCCCGTACCCGATTAGAGTCGCCCCATGCCGCTTGCCCGTGAGCACATGTCGCGCGACCTCCTGACCGTCGAGCCCGCGGAGCGGCTCGGCGAGGTCGCCCAGCGCATGGTGGACCGCGACGTTGGCGCGGCGCTCGTCACGGAGGGGACGCGGCTGCTGGGCATCCTCACCGAGCGCGACGTGCTGCGCGCGGTGGCCAAGGGGATCGGCGAGGACACGACCGTCTCCGACTGGATGACGCGCGACCCGGAGACGATGGCGCCGGACGAGCCGACGCTGCACGCCGCGGTTCTCATGATCCACGGCGGCTTCCGCCACCTGCCGCTGGTGGACGGCGACGAGGTCGTGGGGATGCTCTCGATCCGCGATCTGATGCGGATCGTCCTGGACGACTCCGCGCCGCGCGGCGTCTAGG
>DASQTS010000059.1:0-3472 GCA_035641775.1 Thermoleophilaceae bacterium | reverse complement strand
GTAGACCGCACCGGGGTGGACCGCGGAGTGGGCGCGGGCGGTCTCGACGTTGCCGATCACCTCGCCGCCGTCGGCGTTCACGATGGAGACGGAGTCGGGCGACGCGGAGCGCAGCGCGATCCGCGCGGCCGGGTAGCCCGGGCCGCGCGGCAGGTAGCGCCCACCGCGCTCGCGGAGCGCCCCCTGCTGGACGAGGCGCCGCGCGTGGTCCTCCCAGCGCGGGCCGAAGACCTCGCCGTCCTCCGGCGTGAGCGGCAGCTCGTAGGCCGCGGCCGCGAGGTGGGCCGAGTGGATCTCCTCGGACTCGTGGTCGAGGATCGCCTGCTCCACGGGCCGCTCGAGGAACTCGGTGGGGTGGCGGCAGAAGAACTGGTCGAGGGCGTCCTCGCCGGCCACGTACATCGCGAGCCCGGTGTTGCGGCGCCCGGCGCGGCCCCACATCTGGCGGAGCGAGGCGACTGTGCCGGGGAACGTCACGCACAGCGCGGCGTCGAGGTCGCCGATGTCGATCCCGAGCTCGAGCGCGTCGGTGGCCACCACGGCCAGCAGGTCGCCCTCGGACAGCCGCTGCTCGATCTCCCGCCGCTGCATCGGCGTGTAGCCGGCGCGGTAGGGCGCGATTCTTTCGGCGAGGTCGGCTCGGCCCGCGTCCTCGAGCCGCTGGCGGGCGAAGCGCTGGATCAGCTCTACGCCGCGGCGCGACTTCAGGAAGCAGATCGTCCTGATCTCGCGCTCGACGAGCGAGGCGAGCAGCTCGGCCGCCTCGCCGAGGGCCGAGGTGCGCCGCCCGAGACGCTCGTCCACGAGCGGCGGGTTCCACATCGCGATCTGGCGCTCCGCCCGCGGCGCGCCGTCGCGGTCGACCAGCTCGACCTCCACCCCCGTCAACCGCTGCGCCAGCTCGGTCGGGTTCGCGATCGTCGCGCTCGTGAGCAGGAAGCGCGGCTCGCTGCCGTAGGCGCGGGCGAGCCGCCGCAGCCGCCGCAGCACGTTCGCCACGTGCGAGCCGAACACGCCGCGATACACGTGCGCCTCGTCGACGACCACCCAGGCGAGATTCGCGAGCAGGTCGCCCCACTGGCGATGGTTCGGCAGCACGCCGACGTGCAGCATGTCGGGATTGGTGAGGATCAGGTTCGAGCGCTGCCGGATCGCGCGGCGCTCCTCGCGCGGCGTGTCGCCGTCGTAGATCGCGTGCCGCAGGTATTTCCCGCCGAGACGGGAAAGCGCCCTCGCCTGGTCCTGGGCGAGCGCCTTCGTCGGGTAGAGGTAGAACGCGCGCGCGGCGACATCGCTCGCCAGCGTGTCGAGCACCGGCAGGTTGAACGCGAGCGACTTCCCGCTGGCCGTGCCGGTCGTGACGATCGCGTGGCCGCGCCGGGCGGCCTCGAAGGCGTCGGCCTGGTGCGCCCAGAGCGCCTCTATCCCGGCCGCGGCAAGGCCCTCGCGGACCGCCGGGCTGAGCTCCTCGGGGATCGGCTCCGCCAGGGCCGCCTGCGGACGCTCGCGCGCCGTGGCGACGAGCTCCTCGTCGCGGCCCGGCTCGAGCACCGCGTCCCAGCGGTAGGAGGTGTCCGTGCGTGCCACGGCTGCGATAGTACGCGTGCGTTGATCAGGCGCTTCCACCACTCCGAGTTCGGTCTCTCCCGCCTCCTCGAACTCAAGTCGGAGGCGATCACGGTCGTGCTGCCGGCCCGCGAAGTGGCCGACACGATCGGCCAGATCGTTGAGCGTCTGCGTACACTCGACCCGCTGATCGACCAAATCCTCGTGGTGGACGCCTCCTCGCGGGACGGCACCGCCGAGGTCGCCGCGGCGGCCGGAGCCGAGGTGCACCAAGAGTCCGAGCTCGTGCCGGAGGTCGGCCAGACGCTCGGCAAGGGCGACGCCATGTGGCGCGCTCTCGCCGTCGCGCGCGGCGAGATCGTCGTCTACCTCGATTCCGACACGAGCGACTTCTCGCCCCATTTCGCCACCGGCATGCTCGGACCGCTCCTGCGCGAGCCGGACGTGGAGTTCGTGAAGGGCCTCTTCCGCCGGCCCTACCGCCGGGCGGACGGCACCGAGCTGCCGGCAGACGGCGGGCGCGTGACCGAGCTGGCCGCCCGGCCGCTGCTGTCGGCCTTCTATCCCGAGCTCGCCGGCTTCGTGCAGCCGCTCGCCGGCGAGGTGGCAGCGCGCCGCTCGCTGCTCGATCGGATCCCGTTCGCCACTGGGTACGCGGTCGAGACCGCGATGCTGCTGGACGCGCGCGACGCGCTCGGCGGGACCGGCCGCATGGCTCAGGTCGACCTCGACGTGCGCCTCAACCGCCACCAGCCGCTGCGCCGGCTCGGCCCGATGTCGTACGCGGTGCTGCGGGTCATCCTCGAGCGGCTTCGTGCCGACGGCCGCCTCCTGGACGACCACGCGCCACCGCTCCAGACCGCCGAGGGCGGCCTCGTGCAGGTCGAGGTCGTCAAGCGGCCGCCGTATGCAACCGTTCGCGCCGGGGCTTAGTGGCGATCAGATGCGTCTACACCGATCTCGACGGCACGCTGCTCGGAAAGGGCGCGTCGCTCTTCCGCACCGCGGAGGGTGACTTCACCCTGCTCGCGGCGCGCGCGCTCGAGGCGTGCCACCGCGCCGGCGTCGAGGTGGTCATCAAGTCGGGGCGGCGGCGCACGCAGGTGATGGAGGACGCGCGGCTGATCGGGCAGTCGTCCTACATCTTCGAGGTGGGCGCGGCGCTGGTCATCGACGGCGAGGCGACCTTCCTGACCGGCGAGCTCCAGCCGCGCGACGGCGAGAGCGTCCACGACCAGATCGCCGCGACGGGGGTGCCCGATCTGCTGCTGCGCGAGTACGACGGCCGGCTCGAATACCACGCGCCCTTCCACCTGGGCCGTGAGGTCTCGCACGTCTTCCGCGGGCTGGTCGACGCGCGCGAGGCGAACGAGCTGCTGGCCACGGAGGGACACTCCGCGCTGCGGCTGGTGGACAACGGCGAGATCGGGCCGAGCACGCACACCTTCCACCTCATCCCCGCGGGCGTGTCGAAGGCGCGCGCGGTGGCCGCGCACATGCGCGCCCGCGGCTACGCGCGCGAGGAGTGCATCGGCGTGGGCGACTCGCGCGAGGACCTCGACGTGGCGGAGGTCGTGGGGCGCATGTTCCTGGTGGCGAACGCCGTGGCGGGCGGCACCTCCGCCTATCCCAACGTGGAGCGCACGGAGGCGGCGATGAGCGAGGGCTTCTACGAGGCAATCCTTCGCTCGTTGGCGGAAAGCTCGTAACCAAAGTCACAATCACGGTGTATCCGGATCAGTCGGGATCGCTTGGAGATCCCACCGGACGTTGCGCAAGCTCTGGGCGGTGCCCGGTGCGCAGCGATGATTTCAGGAGGACTAGATGCACCTCTCCGATGCACATCACTCCCGCAAGATGGTCGCGGGTGCGTGCATGGTCGTGGCGCCGTTCGTCCTGCTCGTCG
>DASQTS010000058.1:0-11887 GCA_035641775.1 Thermoleophilaceae bacterium | reverse complement strand
GCCGCCGCGCGGCTGGGCCTCGGTGCCGAACCCGCTCGAGTCGTGGCAGCGGCCACGTTGGTCGGTCGCGTCCACGAGCAGCTGCGCCTCGAGGTTCGGAGCGCTCGGGTTCGCCGCGTTCAGCATGGTCCCGCCCTTGGGGGTCGCCTCGACGTCGTGCTGAAGGCCGAGCGCGGCCACCGGGTTGCTCGGGCAGGTCGCCGACGGATGCCCGGCCACGAACTTCGGCGACGACGGCGTCAGCTGCCCGTTCTCGGTCAGCTTGACGATCGTCTGGCCGCCGCCGTTCGGGCCAGTCGCGAGCGTGCCTACAGACGCGTAGGTGTCGCCCCCGCGCGTGAAGTAGTCGATGTCGGTATGGGGGTTGCCCGTCGGAATCGAGGCCACGTGCTCCCAGCGTGCGCCTGAGCCGCCGGAGCTGAACACGGGCGAGGGCGGGATCGTCGGGGCGAAGCTGGGCGCCGGATGGTCGTAGTACGCCTTGAGCCAGGCCTTCAGGCCGTGACCAGCGGACGCGGTGCCCGGAAGAGCGAGCACGAAGGCGAACGCGAAGACCAGCACCAGCTTGCGTGACATGGCGAAGACTCCCTGCTGTAGACGTCGTCAGACCCTGTAACGGATCAGGGCGCCGGAACTTGCGGTGTGGCGCCCGTGCGTACGCCTCCCTGGCGCATGCTTGTGCGAAAACGCCACCCAGGGTCCGCGCGGGTCAAAACCCCTTCCGCTGCCAGAACGCGAGCTCACCCGCGGCCGGAGCGGCAACCACGCTGCGCCAGCCGGCCGGGCCCTCGCGCGGCTCGAGCGTGACCGTCGCGCCCAGCGCTCGCGCGCGGTCCGTCGCGGCCTTGACGTCGGCGACCTCGACGTACGGCAGCCACAGCGGCCGTTGCGCGGCGCACTCCACGATCCCGCCGCCGAGCTGCCCGCCGAGCTCGAGGGCCACGTAGGAGCCGCGCGGGACGGCGATCGGCTCGGGGCGCCAGTCACACGCGCGCGCGTAGAACTCTCGGGCGCCCGCGAGGTCGCCGGTGTGCAGCTCCAGGTGCACGACGGGCTGTCGTGGTGCGGCCATCTGCTCCCTTAGACCCGCCCCGCACGCCCGACTCATCGCTGACTAATGTGCACGTCATGGAAGCCGGCGTCCTGGAAGCCGCCCGCGAGGGCGACGAGGCGGCCTTCGCCCGCCTGATCGAGCCCTACCGGAGACAGCTCCACGCGCACTGCTACCGGATGCTCGGCTCGGTGCACGACGCCGAGGACGCGCTCCAGGAGGCCACGCTCCGCGCGTGGCGCGGGCTCGGCCGGTTCGAGGGCCGCAGCTCGCTGAAGTCGTGGCTCTACACGATCGCCACGAACACCTGCCTGAACCACATCGAGCGACGCCCGAAGCGCGTGCTGCCGGTGGACTACGCGGCCGCGGCCGACCCGCACGGCGGTCCGGGCGCGCCGGTGGTGGAGCAGGTCTGGATCGAGCCGTACCCCGACGAGCTGCTCGGCGTGGAGGACGGACTCGCGGGGCCCGATGCCCGCTACGAGCAGCGCGAGAGCGTGGAGCTCGCGTTCGTAGCCGCTCTGCAGCTGCTGCCGGCGAACCAGCGCGCCGTGCTCATCCTTCGCGAGGTGCTCGGCTTCTCGGCGCAGGAGGTGGCGGACACGCTCGAGACGAGCGTCGCGTCTGTGAACAGCGCTCTCCAGCGCGCGCGCAAGGCGGTCGAGGAGCGCGTGCCCGAGCAGAGCCAGCAGGAGACGCTGCGCGAGCTCGGCGACTCGGAGCTGCGCGAGCTGGTGGACCGCTACGTGGAGGCCTGGGAGCGGAACGACGTCGAGACCGTGATGGAGATGCTCGCCGATGACGCGAGCTTCACGATGCCCCCGCTCGCCTCCTGGTTCTCGGGAGAAGAGTCGATCCGGATCTTTCTCGCGGGCTGGCCGATGTCGGGCTCGTGGCGCTGGCGCCCGCTGCCGACGCGCGCTAATGGCCAGCCGGCACTCGCCTTCTACGCGTGGGCCGATGACGAGCAGGCTTACCTGCCGTTCGCCCTGAACGTGCTGACGTTCCGCGGCGACAAGATCTCCGAGGTGAACGCGTTCGTGGCGCGCGCCACCGACATCCCGGAGAACGGGTCGTACGCCCGTTGGGTGGACGAGCCGATCGACCCCCGGCGGCTATACGCGACATTCGAGAGCTTCGGCCTGCCGGAGCGGCTGACCGATTAGTTCGGGGCCATGAGGGGGTCTCAGTAGACATGCTTACCAACACACCCGCATTCAGCGGCTTCGCCGTCCCGGACATCGACGCGGCGCGCGACTTCTACGCGAATACGCTGGGCCTGGATGTCACGGAGGAGAACGGCCTGCTGACGCTCAAGCTCGCCGGCGACCGCCCGACCCTCGTCTATCCGAAGCCGGACTACACACCTGCCACCTACACGATCCTCAACTTCCAGGTCGAGGACATCGACGTCGCGGTGGACGAGCTGAGCGGCCGCGGCATCACGTTTGAGCGCTATGAGGGCTTTCCGCAGGACGAGAAGGGCGTCATGCGCGGAAACGGCCCCGACATCGCCTGGTTCAAGGACCCGGCCGGCAACATCCTGTCGGTGATGCAGACGGAGGGCTAACCGCGGCGGGTACTGCTCGTTGCCAATCCCTGCGTGGGACAAACACGCGCGTTGCGGGGTATGGGAGGAACGTGCGCTGGCGACGAGGACAGAGCCGCAGCTCCGACGTGATCGATGCCCGCGGCGGCGGGATGCGGCGCGGCGGCCTCGGAATGAGCCCGCGCGTGGCGCTGCCGGGAGGCGCCGGTGTGATCGGGATCGTCCTGTTCCTCGCGATCCAGCTCCTCGGAGGCGGGTCGGGGAGCGCCTTCGGTGTCGACAGCCAGTTCGGCGAGTCGCCGCAGGCGCCCGCGGCGGACGCGCGCGGCATCCCGGCCGCGCAGGATCCGGAGCGCGACCTCAAGGAGTTCAGCTACTACGTTTTCTCCCACTCTCTCGACACCTGGGAGCGGCTGTTCCGCGACGAGGGCCAGGCCTTCCAGCGGGCGAAGCTCGTGCTCTACCGGGACGCCGTGTCGACCGGCTGCGGCGACGCCTCGTCGGCGGTCGGCCCCTTCTACTGCCCAGCCGACGAGCGCGTGTACCTCGACCTCAGCTTCTACGGCGACATGGAGCGCCAGCTGGGCGCCTCGGGCGACTTCGCGTGGGCATACGTGATCGCGCACGAGGTGGGCCACCATGTCCAGCAGGAGCTCGGCACGAGCGGGGAGGTCGACCGCCTGCGGCGCGAGCAGCCGGACGAGGCGAACGCGCTGTCCGTGCGACTCGAGCTCCAGGCGGACTGCTACTCCGGGGTCTGGGCGCACAGCATCTACGCGGCGGGAGACCTGGAGAAGGGCGACGTCCAGGAGGCGATCCGCGCCTCGGCCGCCGTGGGCGACGACCGTCTCCAGGGCCGCGCCGGCGGCCAGGTGAACCCGGACTCGTTCACGCACGGAAGCTCCGAGCAGCGCACCGAGTGGTTCAACCGCGGTCGCGCGAGCGGCGAGCCGGGCGACTGCGACACGTTCTCGCCGGACTCGCTGTAGGCCGGCACGGAGCCGGCCGGGCACCGCCGCAGGACGATGCCCGGCCAAGTCACCGTGCGAGTCAGCCGGCCGGCGGAATCAGCACGCGGTCGATGACGTGGATGACCCCGTTGGAGGCCATCACGTCCGGGGTAACGACCCGCGCCCTGTTGAGGAAGACGTTCGAGTCCCTGACCCGGACCCGCACCTTCCGGCCATTCAGCGTCCTGATGGACCACCGCTGAACGACGTCCGCGGCCTCGAGCTGGCCAGCAGCCACGTGGTAGAGCAGGACGCGCCGCAGCTTGCGACGGTTGCGCAGCAGCGCGTTCAGCTTGTTCTTCGGGACCTTCGCGAATGCCGCGTCCGTCGGGGCGAACACGGTGAACGGGCCCTCGCTTTTCAGCGTGTCCACGAGTCGCGCCCGCTCGAGCAGCTTCGCCAGCGTGTCGAAGCTGCCCGCGGCGACCGCGGTGTCGACGATGTCGGCGTCCTGAGCCGCGCCGGCCTGCTGAGCCGAGGCGGATGCGGCGCCCGTAACGGAGACGGCGGTGACCGCCGCCAGGATGAGTGCGATGCGCACCGTTCTCATGTCAATCCTCCTAATGGGTGGTGGCGGCGGTCCGGCCGGCGGACGCGCTGCTGCGGCCGGCGAGCGACGCGATGCCGTAGACGGCGGCGACGCCGACGAGGCCGTAGACGATTCGGCTGGCCGCATTCGTCGTCCCGAACTCCTCGCCGAAGATCCAGGCGACGAGGTCGAACTCGGCGATCGCGACGAGCCCCCAGTTGAGTCCGCCGACGAGCACGAGCGCGGCGGCGAGCAGGTCCAGCTTCCTCACGGTGTGTACCTCCTGTATAGGTGTTGTACAGATACGAGGAGCGCACCGTAGCGGGAGGCGGCCGGTCTGTCAAGGTTTTGTACAGATCCTGTATGGTGAGGGCCGATGAACGCGGCCTCCCACCTCCGGATCGGTGAGCTGAGCAGGCGCGCGGGCGTCAGCCCGGAGCTGCTGCGAGCCTGGGAGCGGCGCTACGACCTGCTCCGGCCAACGCGCTCGCCGGGCGGCCTCCGCCTCTACTCGCTCGAGGACCTCGAGCGGGTCCGTCTCATGTCTCGCCACATCGCCAGCGGACTGGCGGCCAGGGAGGCGGCCGCGCTGGCAGCGCGCGCGAGCCTGGGGCCGGAGGGTGACGAGGCGATCGCCGGCACGGGCGGTGCGCCTGGTGCAGCGCTCGACGCCGGAGCCGCACGTGCGCGGCTCGGCCGGGCAATCGACCACTTCGACGAACCAGCTGCCCAGGCCGTGATCGACGAGCTGCTCGCCGTGGCGACCGTCGACGCGCTCCTCTCCGAGGTGGTGGTGCCGTTCCTCCACGAGGTGGGCGAGCGCTGGGAGCGGGGCGAGCTGTCCGTGGCGCAGGAGCACTTTGCCTCAAACCTGCTGCGCGGCCGGCTCCTCGGCCTCGCTCGCGGATGGGGCCGCGGCAACGGACCGCGGGCCTTGCTTGCGTGTCCTCCGGGTGAGCGCCACGACCTGGGTCTGATCGCATTCGGCCTCGCGCTGCGGGCGCGCGGCTGGCGAATCGACTTCCTCGGAAGTGACACCCCCGTCGAGAGCATCGTCGGAGCCGCGCGCACGCTGCGGCCCGCGCTGCTCGTGGTGAGCGCGGCCTCTGCCGAGCTCCTGGCGCCGATGGCCGTCGAGCTGGCGGAGCTGGCGCGCGAGCACGAGGTGGCGGTGGCCGGGGCGGGCGCCCGCGACTTCGACCCCGGGGACTCCGAGGTGCTCCTGCTGACTCGCGACCCCGTCATGGAGGCCGAGGGCCTAGGCGGACGCGCGCGCGAGTCGGGCCTCGGCGACGGGCTCGCCTAGGCGGGGGGTAGGGTGCCTCCATGCCCAGGCGCTGGATCGCAGCCGCAGTCGTCCCGCTCGCGCTCGCCCTCACTCCCGTCGCGGCGGCGGAGCCGATCCTGGACCCGCTGCGGCCCACGTTCCCGGCGTTCCAGGGCGCTACCGCCACGCCGGACCCGATCACCCACACGCGGGCGCCGCGCAACCCGTTCATGGCGCCGAATCCGCGCAGCAACATCCACAACGACACCTGGATGACCGACGCGTACCGCCGGGCCGGCCCGGTCGGGCGCTCGCCCGAGGCGTTCTCGAGCGCGATGCGGCCTGCGCTGTGCGGATCGCTCACGTTCCACTCGCGGGGATACATCGTGAGCGTGTGCCCGTCGCTCGTCGCGCCGCCGCAGCTGCGCGTGATCGACCCCGTCACGCTCGAGCTGCTCGCCACCTACGACATGCCGAGCGCGCCCGACCCGCCCGGGACCAAGGCGTACCAGAACTTCGCCGGCGGCGGGTACTTCTTCCTCGACGGCCGCGATCGCGTCTGGAGCGCCACCAAGACGAGCCACCTGTTCGTCCTCAAGGTGTCGCCTGACGGCCGCGGCATCACGCTCGTCCGCGACTACGACCTGACCGGCGTGCTCGAGGATGACGAGCGGATCACGTCCGCGTTGCCCGACTTCCGCGGGCGGATCTGGTTCGTCTCGAAGAAGAACGGCAAGGTCGGGATCCTGAACCCGAGGACCAGGCGGGTCCGGGTGATCCGGCTCGGCGAGGACATCCAGAACTCGTTCACGGTGGACCGGCGCGGCGTCTACATCGTCTCGAGCAAGCGGATGTACCGCCTCCACGCGCGCCGGGGGCGCCCGAAGGTCCAGTGGAGGCGGGCGTACGCGAACTCGGGCTTCGTCAAGCCTGGGCAGGCCGACGCCGGGTCGGGCACGACACCCACGATCATGCGCGGCGGCTACGTCGCGATCACCGACAACGCCGACCCGATGAACGTGGTCGTGTACCGAAAGGCCGTGCGGCTGAGGCGCGGGCAGCGGCGCGTGGTCTGCGCCGTGCCCGTGTTCGACCAGGGCGCGAGCGCCACCGAGAACTCGCTCATGACCAACGGCCGCTCGCTGTACGTGGAGAACAACTACGGCTACCAGGACCCGTTCGGGCCGAACACGGGCGCGATCACCACGCCGGGGTTCGCGCGCGTGGACGTGAGGCGGCGCGGCCGTGGCTGCCGCAAGGTCTGGACCAACACGACCGAGCGGGCGCCGACCGTCGTGCCGAAGCTGTCCACGGCAACCGGCCTGATTTACACCTACACGCGCGACCCGGCGGCCGATCCGCTCGGCCTCGGCCTCCAGCCCTGGTATTGGACTGCGATCAGCGCGCGCACCGGCGCCACGGTATTCAAGGTCTACGCGGGCAACGGCCTGGGCTTCAACAACAACTACGCGGGCCTGGCAATCGGCGCGACCGGCACGGCCTACCTCGGCGTCACCGGCGGGATGGTCGCGCTGCGCGACCGCTGAGGCGGATCGTCCGCGCGGCGTAGCTCGTGTTCCCGGCCGCGTTCTGGGCCTTCACGCGAGGCGCGCGGAGACCACCCGGCCGCGCCTCAGCGCCCGCCTGACGGCGTCGAGTGCCGCCGTGGACAGGCGCAGCCTGAAGAAGTGCGTCGCTCCCCCCGCGACGAAGCTCGTCCCGCCTCCCCCCACGCTCTACCGCCACTTCCCGAGCGAGGCGGACCTCTTCGCGGCCTGCTCGGCGCACTACTTCACCGCGAACCCGTGGCCGGAGCTGGACGGCTGGCGAGGCATCCGCGACAGGCGGGAGCGACTCGAGCGAGCGCTCGACGAGCTCTACGCCTACTACGAGCGCACCGAGCCGATGTTCACCAACGTGCTGCGCGACGCGGAGGTCGTGGACTTCGCCCGCGACGCCGTGGCCCCGCTGGACGCATACCTGGACGAGGCCACCGAGGTCCTCCTCAGCGGCGCTCAGGCCCGAGGCCGGAGACGAGAGCTCGTCCGCGGAGGTCTGCGCCACGCCCTGGCCTTCTCGACGTGGCGCTCACTGGCATGCAACGGCGTCGAACGACCTGATGCGGTGAGGCTCAGCATTGCACTCGCCGACGCTGCGGCGTCAACCGCCCACGGGTAGACGCGAGCCCGCGTACGCCGCCAGGTGTTCGCCGGTCAGGGTGGACCGGGCGGCCACCAGGTCGGCGGGGGTGCCCTCGAAGACGATGCGCCCGCCGTCGTGGCCGGCGCCCGGGCCGAGGTCGATGATCCAGTCGGCGTGAGCCATGACCGCCTGGTGGTGCTCGATGACGATGACCGACTTGCCTGAGTCGACGAGCCGGTCGAGCAGGCCCAGCAGCTGCTCGACATCGGCGAGGTGAAGGCCCGTCGTGGGCTCGTCGAGCACATAGACGCCGCCCTTCTCGCCCATGTGCGTGGCCAGCTTCAGCCGCTGCCGCTCGCCGCCGGACAGCGTGGTGAGCGGCTGGCCGAGGCTGAGGTAGCCGAGCCCGACATCATCGAGCCGCTCGAGGATCTTGTGCGCCGTGGGCGTGGCCGCCTCGCCGTCGCCGAAGAACTCCTTGGCCTCGGTCACCGACATCGCGAGGACCTCGCTGATGTCACGGCCGCCGAGCTTGTACTCCAACACCGAGGCGTCGAACCGCCTGCCCTCGCACTCCTCGCAGACCGTCGCGACGCCGGCCATGATCCCGAGGTCGGTGTAGATGACGCCCGCCCCGTTGCAGTTCGGGCAGGCGCCCTCGGAGTTCGCGCTGAACAGGCCAGGTTTCACGTCGTTGGCCTTCGCGAACGCCTTGCGGATCGGGTCGAGCAGCTTGGTGTAGGTCGCCGGATTGCTGCGCCTGGAGCCTCGAATGGCGCCCTGGTCGACGGTTATCACGCCCTCCCGGCCGGCGACGGAGCCGTTGATCAGCGAGCTCTTCCCCGACCCCGCGACGCCGGTCACCACCACCAGGACGCCGAGCGGGATGTCCACGTCGACCTCCTGAAGGTTGTGGGTGTCGGCGCCGCGCACCCCCAGCGTCGCCGACGGCGTCCGCACCGACGGCTTCAGGGAGGCCCGGTCTCCCAGATGCCGCCCGGTCACCGTGTCGCTCTCCCGCAGCCCCTCGACGGTGCCCTCGAAGACCACCTCTCCGCCGTCCGTGCCGGCCCCGGGGCCAAGGTCGACGACGTGGTCGGCGATCGCGATCGCCTCCGGGTCGTGCTCCACGACGAGCACCGTGTTGCCCTTGTCCCGCAGCTGGAGCAGCAGGTCGTTCATCCGCTGGACGTCATGCGGGTGGAGCCCGACCGTGGGCTCGTCGAAGACATAGGTCACGTCGGTGAGCGAGGAGCCGAGGTGGCGGATCATCTTGGTGCGCTGGGCCTCTCCGCCCGATAGCGTGCCCGACGGCCGGTTGAGCGACAGGTAGCCGAGCCCGATCTCCACGAAAGAGCCGAGGGTGCCCTCCAGCGCCTCAATAAGCGGCGCCACCGACGGCTCGTCGAGCCCGCGGACCCACTCGGCGAGGTCCGAGATCTGCATCGCGGAGACGTCGGCGATGCTGACGCCGTCGATCTTCGACGATCTGGCCGCCTCGCTCAGCCGGGTGCCGTCGCAGTCTGGGCAGGTGGTGAACACCACGGCCCGCTCCACGAACGCACGGACGTGCGGCTGCATCGCGTCGACGTCCTTTGAGAGCATCGACTTCTCGATCTGCGGGATCAGCCCCGTATAGGTCAGGTTGATGCCGTCGACCTTGATCTTGGTGGGCTCCTTGTAGAGCAGGTCGTGGCGCTCCCGCTTGTTGAACTTCTTGATCGGCTTGTCCGCATCGAAGAAGCCGCTGCCCCGGAAGATCCGCCCGTACCAGCCGTCCATGCTGTAGCCCGGAATCGTGATCGCGCCCTCGTTGATCGACTTGCTCTCGTCGTAGAGCGCCGACAGGTCGAAGTCACTGACCGAGCCGCGGCCCTCGCAGCGCGGGCACATGCCGCCGGTGCGACTGAAGCTCGCGCTCTTGGTGATGGTCCTGTCGCCGCGCTCGACCGTGATCCCGCCGCTCCCGTGGACGGACGCGACGTTGAAGGAGTACGCGGCCGGCGAGCCGATGTGTGGCTTCGCAAGCCGGCTGAAGAGGATGCGCAGCACCGCGTCGGCGTCAGTCGCCGTGCCGACGGTCGAGCGAGGGTTGGACCCCATCCGCTCCTGATCGACGCTGATCGCGGTCGTCAGCCCGTCGAGGACGTCGACCTCCGGACGCGCGAGTGTCGGCATGAAGCCCTGTACGAAGGCGCTGTACGTCTCGTTGATCAGCCGCTGCGACTCCGCGGCGATCGTTCCGAACACCAGCGAACTCTTGCCCGAGCCGGAGACGCCGGTGAACACCGTCAGCCGGCGCTTCGGGATCTCGACGCTGACGTCCTTGAGGTTGTTCACACGCGCGCCCAGCACGCGGATCAGATCGTGGGTGTCGGCAGTCGTGCGGCTCATGCTGATAATTTGTATCACAAATCATTGTGGACGCTGATGATTCATGCAAGACTACGCGAGATGGCCACGCACCCATCCGCCGAGCCGCCCGTGACCGAGTTCACCGGGCAGCTCTTCTTCAGACTCTGGCGCGCGTCGCACGTCCGCGCGGCGGACGCGCTCGGGTCGGTCGGCCTGACCCCCGCCCTGTTCGCGCTGCTCAATGTGATCGGCGCGCGCAAGGGGGCGATCCAGCAGGAGCTGGGCTCGGCCCTCGGCATCGACCGCAGCACGATGGTCTCGCTGATCGACCAGCTCGAGAGCGCGGGCCTCGCCACGCGCCGGCCCTCCGCCACGGACCGCCGCGCTCGCGAGATCGGGATCACCGCGAAGGGCCGCCGGCTCCTTGAGCGCGCTCGGGGGCTGATCTCCGAGACCGAGGACGAGGTGCTGGCCGGCCTGACCACCAAGGAGCGCGGCGAGCTCGTGGGTCTGCTCCGCCGAGCCCTCGAGTCAGCCCCGACGCAACCGCTGTGGAGCGCCGCGGAAGGGGATTAGCCTCTGGCGCCTAGAGGGCGTGCTCGACCCTCAGGATGGATCACGTCGGCATCGTGGTCGACGACCTCGCGGCCGCGACCGAGTTCTTCGTCGAGCTGGCGGAGACGATCGGCTGACGGGCCGAGTACGTTGGAGGCACGATGAGCAAGCTCAGGTGTCATATCTCGATCTCGCTGGACGGTTTCGTCGCCGGCCCGAGCCAGAGTGAGGAGAACCCGCTCGGCGAGGGCGGCGAGCGGCTCCACGATTGGGTGGTTCCGCTGGCCGCCTGGCGCGAATCGCACCGCAAGCAGGGCGGCGAGGTGAACGAGAGCACACGGGTGGTCGAGGAGGCGCGCGAGAACATCGGTGCCGCCGTGATGGGCCGGAACATGTTCGGCCCGATCAGCGGTGGTGCCTGGGACGAAGGATGGACGGGCTGGTGGGGCGACAACCCGCCCTACCACTACCCCGTGTTCATCGTCACCCATCACCCGCGTGATCCCGTGGAGATGGAGGGAGGGACCACGTTCCACTTCGTCACCGACGGAATCGAGTCCGCGCTCGATCAGGCAAGGGAGGCCGCCGGCGGCAAGGACGTCGGGCTCTGGGGCGGCGGCAACATCGCCGGGCAGTATCTGGCGGCGGGACTGCTGGACGTGCTCGAGCTCCACGTCGTTCCGATCCTGCTCGGCGACGGTTCTCGCCTCTTCGACAACCTCCAAGACGCCGAGGTGCAGCTGGAGCAGGTCCGCGCCATCGAGGCGCCTGGGGTGACCCACCTCAAGTACAGGACCGTGAAGTAGCGTCCAGATGCCACCGACCACACGAGGAGGCCACATGCCTTACATCGAAGGCTTCGTCGCGGCCGTGCCGAGCGCCAACCGGGACGCCTACATCGAACAAGCCAAGCAGGCCGCCGAGTACTTCAAGAACCTGGGCGCCACCCGCGTGACCGAGTGTTGGGGAGACGACGTTCCGCGGGGCGAAGTGACTGACTTCTTCCGGGCCACGCAGGCGAAAGACGACGAGACGGTCATCTTCAGCTGGATCGAATATCCGGACAAGGCGACCCGCGACGCCGCGAACGAGAAGATGAGCGCCGACTCCGAGGCAATGCAGATGGAGATGCCGTTCGACGGCAGGCGAATGTTCTGGGGCGGCTTCCAGCCGGTGCTGGACGAGTAGCCCTCTAGTCAGCCCACCAGTCGCGCCGGCCCTCCACGTCATCGCGCGGATCCTCGCCGAGATTGGGCGCGCCGAAGACGAGGATCTCGAGGCCATCGGCCCCGGCCTCGTAGCCTCGCCACGTGCCGGCCGGGACGCGCACCACGTCCCACTCCTTGACCTCGACGATCTCGTCGTCGAGCTTCATCCGCCCGCTCCCGCGCACGACCACGTACAGCTCCTCCTGCTCCTGGTGCGTGTG
>DASQTS010000057.1:0-8643 GCA_035641775.1 Thermoleophilaceae bacterium | reverse complement strand
GACCGGGCGTCCTCCGGCGTGCTCCCGCTTGCAGCGCGCTTGGCCCGGCAGCATGGCCTCGACGTCATCGAGCCCGGCGGCCGACCCGACCATCCCGGGTGGCTCCGCCGGGTCGTTGGCCCGCTGCTGCATCGCCAGCATCCGAGTGAGCGCGCGGCATGAGCTCCGCCGGCGCCGAGAGGTTGCTCGCGCTGACGCTGGCGTCGAGCGCGGGGATACATGCAGCGCTCGTCCCGACCCATGCGGCCGAGACGCCGCTTCTGGGCGCGCTGTTTGCCCTGTCGGCCCTGCTCCTGGCGGCGCTCACCGTGGGGGTGGCCCATGCCCCCGGCGCTGTCGCCCTGGGCGCCGCCGGGCTGCTGCTCGGAGCCCTGCTGGTGGCCTACGTCGCCGCGCGATTCGTGGCGCTACCACCGCTCACGCACTCCGAGCCCGTCGACGTGCTCGGAGTGGCGACCAAGCTGATCGAGGCAGGCGGGCTGGTGCTCGCTCTGCGTCTGTTGGGCACCCGCGCGGGTGGCGCAGCGCTACCCGCCCTACACGAAGGAGCCGGCCAATGAGCAGTCACACCGAACACACTGAGCGGACGCGGTCGAGCCTGCCGCTGGCGGCGCTCGTCGCAACCGCGAGCGCCGTCCTGGCGCTGGCCCTCGCGGGCGGTCATGCCGCCCAGGGCCATTCCGGCGATCACGCAGAGGTCGCCAAGACGAACGGCGTGAGCGCGCAGCAGGCCGCGCTCCACGACAACATGCGGCGTCTCTGGGAGGACCACATCACCTGGACGCGGCTGTTCATCGTGAGCGCGTCCGCGGACCTGCCCGACACGCCGGCGACGACGCGGCGCCTGCTGCGGAACCAGGACGACATCGGCGACGCGATCAAGCCGTTCTATGGCCACGCGGCCGGAAAGCGGCTCACCACGCTGCTCAAGGAGCACATCACAGTCGCTGCCGCCCTGCTCGCGGCCGCCAAGGCAGGCGACCAGGGCGCGGTCGAGGATCAGAGCCGCGCCTGGTATCGCAACGCCGACGAGATCGCAGACTTCCTCGCCAAGGCCAATCCGGACAACTGGCCCCGCAAGGAAATGCGGTCGATGATGAGCGAGCACCTCGACCTGACGCTTACGGAGGCGGTCGCGCATCTCGAGCAGAGGCACCGTGTTGACATCCGGACCTACGACCGGATCCATCGCCAGATCCTGGAGATGGCGGACATGCTCAGCGACGGGATCGCGGCACAGTTCCCGAAGCGCTTCCGGTAAGGCGCAACACCGGGGGCGGCAAAGCGGCGGCGCGCCTTAGGCGCGCCGCTCGCGTGTAAGAACGACTTCGGGGCGGTCGCATAGCCAGTGACACCGACTGGAGGCGATCATGGAATTCAGCCAGGACACCAACGGGGCATACCACCGCGTCCTCGTCGTCGCGGATTGGACGACCGATCCGGAAGCGGTCGTCGCCGCCCTTGTCGAGCGGCATGCACCCCTGGAGAGCGAGTTCGTATTGGTGGTTCCTGCGTGGCTGCATGGGCTCGACTGGATCGGCGACCCTGCCGCAAGCGTCCCCTGTGCCGAGCGGCAGCTGGCGGCCATCGTCCGCGTGGCCCAGTCGATAGGCCTCACCCTTCACGCCGCGAGCGTCGGCGACCCCGACCCCGCGGCGGCGATCTGCGACGCGCTCGATGACTGGCCCGCGGCGGAGGTGGTGCTCTGCACGCGCACCCGGCGTGCGTCTGTCCCGCACCCGTTTGACATGGCGCACCGGGTCCGCCGAGCGGCCGGGCTGCCTGTCAGCGTCGTCGGGCTTGGCGCGAGCGAAGCGCGACGGACCCGCGACGCTTGGCTGCCTCGGCGGACCGGCCACTGTGCGCTCGAGCAGCCGCATCCGGTCTAGGGGACGTAAGTTCCTCGCGGGTCGCGTCGCTAAGGCGGTATGGCTGTTCTCTCGACTCCCCAAGGAGGAGCACGATGAGCAATGCAATTGCCGCCACGCTGCGGCCGATTCCAGTCCCCGCCTCGAACGTGCTGCGAAGCGACCCCGCCGCTCAGGCCTTCATGCTGCTGCGCATCGCTTTCACGGTCGCGCCCATCCTGTTCGGGCTCGACAAGTTCGCCGAGGTCATGATCAGCGACTGGCCGAAGTACCTGGCCACTGAGTTCAACGACATCATCCCGGGCAGCGCCCAGGACGCCATGTACATCGTCGGCGGGGTCGAGATCCTCGCCGGGCTCGTAGTGGCGATCTCGCCGCGCTTCGGCGGGCTTCTCGTCGCCGGGTGGCTTGCAGGCATCATCGTCAGCCTTCTGCTGGTCGGTGGCTACGCCGATATCGCGCTCCGCGACTTCGGCCTGCTGCTCGGCGCGCTGACGCTCGCCCGCCTCGCCACTGCGTTCCCGGGCCGCGCGCCGGAGCACGGCCGCGCCCACTGAGTGCATGCGCCAAGGAGCTCGGCAGGCCTCGGGCCGGCCGGGCTCCTCGGACGGCAGTCACTCGATGCGCACGTCGCTCGTCACGAGCGCGTCGACGCTCAGGGCGAGGTCCAGGCGTTCGCCCACCCAGCGCGAGCTGCACGTGTCGGGCCGAACGGCGAGCCCGCTGCGCCGGTTGCGGCGCTCGAGCGAGAGTCCGTGGAGGGGGCCGATCGGCGGAACGTCTGGGATCACCCGGCCGCCCGGTCTCTTGAAGCACAGGCGTCCCTCCGTTCCGACCCGGTTCAACGTGTAGCCGCCCTCATGCACCAGCCGGTGGTGGAACCTGCACAGGTACACGAGGTTCGACAGCTCAGTGGCACCGCCGTGGGCCCAGTGCTGTATGTGGTGGGCGTGCAGAAAGCGTCGCTGGGTGCAGCCCGGGAAGCGGCAGCAGCGGTCGCGGCTAGCAAGCGCTCGCCGGAGCGCCTGCGGCACGCGCCTCGTGCGGCGTCCCACGGACAGCGGCTTGCCGTCCCGCTCCAGGATGCGCACCACGCCCGCGTCGCACGCGAGCCTGCGGGCGGTCTCGGGGTGCAGCAGCTGACCGTCCTCGAGCTGACAGGTCCCCGCCGGCTCCTGCTCGCTCGCCCCATCGGCGGCGAGCTCGCTCGCGTCCACATGCACGACCACCCGGTAGTTGTCCGCTCCCGCCCGGGTCGCCGGTCCGGACGCCAGTAGCGTCTCGGCCATGAGGACCAAGGCGCTCGCGCTGGATGCGTCGGCGGGTGTTTCCGTTTCCGCGGAAACACCTCGACCCTCACTTGAGGGTTCGTCCGGGCGCAGGCTATCCCGCCCTGCCTCCAACGCGGAGGCGACGAGCGCCCCCTCCTCCGCTGGAAGCCGCGCGCGGAGCAGCAGCGAGCCGTCGTCGTCGTACTCGCATACGACGTAGCGGTCGCCGTGCTCTCGCTCGTCGGCCGACAGCTCCCGCTCGACAACACCCCGGTAGGCCCGCAGCGTCCGCTCGAGCTGTGCGGCCGTCGCGTGCCGGGCGAGCTCGAGGAGGACCGGTTCGACCTCGGGCGTCGCCACGCGCGACAGGGCCCTCACCTGCGAGTAGCTCAGCTCACCCCGCCCGAAGGCCGCGCGGATGACCGGCAGCTCGGCTAGCCGGCGCGCCACTCGCACGTGCTCCCTGGCCGCGGGGGGAGCCAGCGCGCACGTGTGCGCGAGCCACTGGGCGCACGACTTGCAGCCCCACTCGGCCCAGCCCTCCCGCCGGTCGAACTCGGCGACCATCCCGAGCCAGCGGGCGGTGGCCGCGTGTATGTGGGCGGCCAGCTCGCCGATCTCCCGCTCCAGCCTTTCGAGCGGCCACTCCCGTCCTGCGAACGACCCTTCTTCCATGTTGCGCCTCCGTAGCGAACCGAACAGATGTTCGCATGCTGCGAGGACGGAACGGGCGCGAGTATCGTCGCCTCGTGTCACAGGATCAGCGAACCCGACGGGGCTACCTGGTGCTGGCTGACATTTCGGGCTACACGGCGTTCCTGGCCGGCACCGAGCTCGAGCATGCCAACGACATCGTTCATGAGCTGACCAGGCTCATCCGGCAGCGGCTCTCGCCTCCGATGCGCTTCGTGAAGCTCGAGGGCGACGCTGTCTTCTGCCACGCCGACGAGACGGCGTTCGAGGATGGCGAGCGGCTCCTCGAGCTGATCGAGAGCTGCTATTTCGATTTCTCCAATCGCCTGCTGGACATGCGGCGCGAGACCACGTGCCGCTGCGCCGCGTGCGCGTCGATCGGCTCGCTCGACCTGAAGTTCGTCGCTCACTACGGCACGTACGTGGTCGATTCCGAGGGCGACCGGGAGGATCTCGCCGGACCGGACGTCATCCTCGTGCACCGCCTGCTGAAGAACACCGTGGGCGACGGCGGCGGGCCCCAGGCCTACGCCTTCCTCACGGATCCCTGCCTACAGCGGATGCCCCCGCCGTTCGCGCTGCCCTCGCACAGCGAGTTCCACGAGTCGCTCGGCCAGACGACGGGCGGCGTCCACGACCTCGGGCCCGTCACTGCCCGGAGGCGCGAAGCTCGCCGCGTCTACATCGGCTCGGAGGATGCCGACGCGGAGATCAGCTTTGGCGAGCATCCGTATCCGCCGGCCGTCGTCTGGCAGTACTTCGTCGATCCCGAGAAGCGATTGCGCTGGCAGCCGCTGCAGACGGCGATCGAGAACCAGCCCAATCAGCAGGGAAGGCTCGGGCCGGGGGCCTCGAGCCACTGCGCTCACGGGCTTGGCGGCGACGTGTTGCGCGAATACCTCGACTGGCGCCCGTACCGCTACTTCTCCAACCGCTTGACGCCCCTGGGTCGCGGACCGGTCTTCTTCCCCTGCATCGAGACCTTCGAGTTCACCCCCACCGACGCCGGGACGATGGTCCACTACAGGTTTCGACTCGAGGATCGCGGACCGTTGACGCGTCTCCGGTTCCTGTTGGTTGGACCCGGCGGGCGCAGGATGTTGAGCCGGTCAGGGACGAGGCTCAGGAGGATCCTGGACGAGGACGCAGTCGGCGAACGCTAGCCGGCACCTGTCTGCGGGCGGAACGGCCTCTGCTCGTCGGGCCCGCGCTGGATGATCAGCGCGGTCGACTCCGGGATCTCGCGCCAGGCCCCGGGGAGATCCGACACGGGCTCCGAGACGACGATGCGATCCTCGGGGGTCATCCGCTGTAGTCGCACGTTGTCGGGGTGTAGAGCGCGTATGGACTCGACGTCCTCCGAGACGAACAGGCTGCGCGAGTCGTGCTCTGTGGAATACCGCACCGCGTAGAGCCGCTCGCCGTCGCTGAATCCCAGCGTCATTTGAACCGGGTTCTCGATCCCGTGCGCTCGGCCGGTGGCCTCGACGAAGCCGACGGCTTGCTCCACCGCACCAAGCGGGTCGGTCTCCAGCCCGAAAGTCAGCGCGAGATAGAACAGCGCTTCGGAATCCGTCGACCCGCCGATGCCCTCGAACAACGACGGGTCGACGGCGTACAGCAGGTCGCGCCGCATGGCATGGAAGCCGGTGATGACGCCGTTGTGCACGAACAGCCAGCGTCCGTGCCGAAACGGGTGGCAGTTCGTCTGCTGCACAGGGGTCCCGGTGGTCGCGCGGATGTGGGCGAGGAACAGGGGCGACTCGACGTGTGCGGCGAGATCACGCAGGTTCGCGTCGCTCCAAGCCGGCGTGACGCTTCGATAGCGGGCCGGCCCGCCACCGTTGCCGTCGCGGTACCACCCGAGGCCGAAGCCGTCGCCGTTGGTCGTCTCGACGCCCATGCGCGAATGCAGGCTCTGGTCGATGAGGCTGTGCCGGGTGCGGAAGAGCAGTTCCTCGATCAGCACGGGCTGGCCGAAATAGGCGTTCCAGCGGCACATCGGTCGATCATCACTCCCGCCGCGCTTCTCTCTCAAGGGCGCACGCCTGTGCGCAAGAGGCGTGTCCGCAACCGTTGCGGGTACGCTGGCCCGCGTGCTCCTTGAAGACTACGCCCTGATCGGCGACATGCAGACTGCCGCGCTGGTCGGGCGGACCGGGGCGATCGACTGGCTGTGCCTGCCGCGCTTCGATTCTGCTTCGTGCTTCTCTGCCCTGGTCGGAGAGGAGAGGCATGGGCGCTGGCTTCTGGCGCCGACCGGTGATGTGTCGGCTACCACGCGCCGGTATCGACCGGGGACGCTCGTACTCGAGACGGACTTCGAGGGCGCGGACGGAGCCGTTCGTGTCATCGACTTCATGCCGCGGCGGGGGGAAGGCCCGCCCAGAGTCATGCGCATCGTCGAGGGCATCAGCGGTCGGGTACCCATGCGAATGGAGCTCGCCCTGCGCCCCGACTACGGATCCATCCGCCCGTGGGCCGAGCGCGCGCCCGATGGAGCGGTGATCACGGCGGGTCCGGACGCCTTCAGGCTCAGCACTCCGCTTCCGCTGCAGGTGGAGGACGGAACGGTGAGCGCCGAGTTCGTCGCGGTCGAGGGCACCCACGCGCGGCTCACCCTCACCTGGCATCTCTCTTACGAAGACGGCCCGCCGGTCGAGGACGCCGACTCCGCCCTTGCGCGCACCGAGACGTGGTGGCGCGAGTGGACCAGCCGCTGCGCGTACGACGGGCCCTATCGCGACCATGTGCTCACCTCGCTGATCGCCCTGAAGGCGATGACGTCGGAGACGACGGGGGCCGTGATCGCCGCGCCGACGACCTCGCTGCCGGAGGAGATCGGCGGCATGCGCAACTGGGACTATCGCTATTGCTGGCTGCGTGACTCCGTGCTCGCGCTGGAGGCACTGCTCGACGCGGGCTACACGGACGAGGCGCTGGCCTTCCGCGACTTCCTGCTGCGCGCAGGCACGGGCGATCCCGCGGCGATCCAGATCATGTACGGCATCGGGGGCGAGCGCCGTCTCACGGAGTTCGAGGTCGATCACCTTCCCGGTTACGAGGGCTCCGCGCCCGTCCGGGTCGGCAACGCCGCGTCCGAGCAGTTCCAGCTCGACGTCTACGGCGAGGTCGCGGCGGTGATGTTCATCGGCGCGCAGCGGCTGGGCAGAGTCGAGAGGCGGCTGTGGCCGCGGTGGCGGGCGGTCATCGAGCATGTCGAGACCGTTTGGCGGCGCCCCGACGACGGGATCTGGGAGGCGCGCGGGCCGCAGCGGCACTACACCTACTCCAAGGTCATGGCCTGGGTCGTGTTCGACCGGGCGGTGCGCCTCGCCGAGCGGTTCGAGCTCGAGGCGCCGGTCGACCGCTGGAAGCAGGTTCGCGACGAGATCCATGCGGAGGTCTGCGAGCAGGGCTACGACCCCGAACGCCGCACCTTCACCCAGTACTACGGCTCCAAGGAGCTCGACGCCAGCGTCCTCAACATTCCCCTCGTGGGGTTCCTCCCGGGGACCGACGAGCGCGTCACCGGCACCATCGACGCGGTCTGGCGCGAGCTCGGCCGGGACGGCTTCGTCTCCCGCTACTCGACCGCCGAGACCGACGACGGTCTGCCCGGTGACGAGGGCCAGTTCCTGGCCTGCTCGTTCTGGCTCGTCAACGCCCTCGCCCGCAGCGGCCGGGTCGAGGAGGCGCGGTCCCTGTTCGAGCGACTCGTCGGCCTCTCCAACGACCTCGGCCTGCTCGCGGAGGAGTACGACGTGGCGCGCGGTCGGCAGGTGGGCAACTTCCCCCAGGCCTTCAGCCACCTCACGCTGATCCTGGCCGCGCGCGCGATAGCCACCGCTGAGGCCCGAGCGACGCCTGCGGCGGCGTGACCTCGCCGCGAAAGCTGCTCGCGCCGCTCGCACTGGCCCAGTTCATCTGCAGTTACGCGGGCTCGAACATGAACGTGATGATCAACGACATCAGCAAAGACCTGGACACGACCGTCGAGGGCGTGCAGGCCACGATCACGGCGATGCTTCTGGTCATGGCAATCCTGATGATTCCCGGCGGCAAGTTGACCGACCGCTGGGGCCGCAAGCGCTGCTTCGTCTGGGGTCTTTGGCTCTTCGGCGCCGGCGCTCTGCTGAGCGCGGTCTCCCCGGGCCTCGGTGTGCTCCTCCTCGGCAACTCGGTGCTCGAGGGCGTGGGCACGTGCCTCCTGATCCCGCCCGTCTACATCCTCACGACGATGGCCTTCGACGATCTCCCGTCGCGTGCTCGCGCATTCGGTGTCATCAGCGGTCTGGGAGGGGTCGGTGCCGCGGCGGGACCCTTGATCGGCGGCCTCATCACCACCTGGATAAGCTGGCGGGCTGCCTTCCTCTTCCAGGGGGTCGTGATTGCCGTGATCCTCCTGCTCGCCCGCCGCGTCGTCGATCCGGTCGCGCCTGACCCGAACCGCCCGTTCGACCTCGTCGGAGCGATCCTGTCGGCGGTCGGCATGTTCTTCGTGGTGTTCGGGATCCTGCTCGCGGACAATGACCTCGCTCTCACGGCGGTCTTCATTGCGGTCGGGGCCGGCTTCCTGGTGGCCTTCTTCGTCTACACACGCGCGCGCGAGCGCGCCGGCAAAGATCCGCTCATCTCGCTGCGGTTGTTCAGGAACCGCACGTCCAACCTCGGGCTGGTCACTCAGAACATCCAATGGCTGCTGCTCATGGGCGTCTCGTTCGTCGTCGCCGTGTTCCTCCAGACGGTTCGCGGCTACAACGCCATCGAGACCGGCCTCGTCTTCACCGCGGCGACGGTCGGCATCCTGG
>DASQTS010000056.1:0-2944 GCA_035641775.1 Thermoleophilaceae bacterium | reverse complement strand
TGGTGGACGCTGGGCGTCGTCTCGGTCGCCACCTTCATGCTCCTCCTCGACATCACGGTGGTTAACGTCGCCCTTCCGTCGATCGAGGCCGACCTCGACGCGACCTTCACCGACCTCCAGTGGGTCGTCGACGCCTACACCTTGACGCTCGCGGCGGTCGTCCTGACGGCCGGCTCGCTCGCCGATCGGCTCGGCAGGCGCCTGGTGTTCGCGATCGGCCTCGGCATCTTCTCGATCGCCTCGCTGGTGGCCGGACTCGCCACCGACCCGACCTTCCTCAACATCGCCCGCGGCGTTCAGGGCATCGGCGGCGCCGCGATGTTCGCGGTCTCGCTTGCGCTGATCGCCCAGGAGTTCCCCGCCGGCCGCGATCGCGGTACGGCGATGGCCGTCTACGGTGCGACCATCGGCCTGGCCGTTGCATTCGGGCCGCTCGTGGGCGGCGCCATCGTCGAGTCGCTCGGGTGGGAGTGGATCTTCTTCCTGAACGTGCCGATCGGCGTCGCGGCGATCGCCATCTCGTACGCTCGCGTGCGCGAGTCGCGCGATCCGAACGCGACCGGCATCGACTGGCCCGGGCTCCTGACCTTCTCGAGCTCCCTGTTCCTGCTCGTGCTCGCGCTCATCCGCGGGAACGCGGAGGGCTGGGGCAGCACGCTGATCGTCGGCCTGTTCGCCGCCGCGGTGGTGCTGCTGGCCGCGTTCATCGCGATCGAGAGCCGCGTGGCGCAGCCGATGCTGCCGCTCGGGCTGTTCAAGCGACCTGCCTTCACCGGCGTCCAGATCGCGGCCTTCGGGATCTCGGCCTCGATGTTCGCGCTGTTCCTGTACCTGACGCTCTACGTCCAGAGCTTCCTGGGGCACGGGGCGCTCGAGACCGGCCTGCGGTACCTGCCGCTGACGGTGGTGAACTTCCTCGTCGCGGCGGCCGCCGCCGCCTTCATCGCCCGCATTCAGGCGCGCGTGATCATGGCGGCGGGCCTGGTCGGCACCGGCGCGGGGCTGCTCCTGATCTCGGGGGTGGGCATCACGGACGAGTGGACCGGGCTGCTCGGCGGCTTCATCGTCGCCGGGGCGAGCATCGGCCTGCTGAACCCGGTGATCGCGGACGTGGCGGTGAGCGTCGTGCCAAAGGAGCAGAGCGGCATGGCCTCGGGCATCAACGACACGTTCCGCCAGGTCGGCATCGCGCTCGGCATCGCTGTCTGGGGCGCGGTCTTCCTCTCGCGTGGCTCGTCGAAGGTGGAAGAGCTGACGAACCTCGGAGGCGACCGCTCGCGCGAGTTGGTCGAGGCAGTGTCGTCAGGAAACCTGGACAGCGCGGTGGCGTCGGTCCCGGCCGGATCCCGTGAGCAGGTCGCCGATGCGGCCCGTGAGGGATTCATCGCCGGGTTCAACGACATCTCGGTGCTCGGCGCCCTGCTCGCCTTCGCGGCGGCGATCGGCGCGCTCTGGCTCGTGCGCGAGCGCGACATCGAGCGTGCGCCGGTCGAGGTCGCCGAGCCGGCCATCGAGCCGGCCGCGCGTCCGGCCGCGGAGCCCATCGCGGCCTGACGGGTCGGGGGCGGCGCGCCGGCCCGGCGCGCCGCACCGCCGTCCGTCTATCCGCGCGGAACGGCGCGGAGGCGGCTCTCCAGGGCGCGCGCGGCTCGCGGCGTGAGGCGCCTTAGGCGGATCGTGATCGTGCCCTGTGCCGCGAAGGCGTGCGGGGGCCCGGACTCGTGGGTTAGGTCGAGCGCGATCACCTGCGTCCACGTGCGCTTGAACTCGTCGTCGCGGCGCGGGCGGAACGCTCCGCGCGGGACGCGCGTTTCGGATTGCGACGCTCCGTCGTACAGGCTCATCCCGTGTGCGCCCACGTGGCAGCCCCGGAGCCGGTCGAAGAACGGGTGGTTCACCCCGAAGCCTCTGCGTCTGCCCAGGTAGAGGCCCACGCGCGAGTTGCGGACCCAGCCGATCGTGCTCCCGGCTCGGGGGCGGCAGTACGGCGTCTGCCCTGCCAGCACGATGTCGGACGCCTCCTCGACGGTCATCCGGAAGATCGCCGTACCGGTGTCGACCGTCAGCCCCTCGGCGAGCGCCTTCATCTCCCAGCGCCAGCTGCCGGTGCCCTGGCCGTCGACGGCGTCGCCGTCGTCGCCGTAGTCGAGTGCGTAGGTGCCGGCCGCGACCGCCCGCACGCCCCACAGCGGCTCGGCCGCCGCGGCAGGCGCCGGAACCGCCAGCACCACCGCCGCCGCAAGCCAGGCCCCACGCACGCGTTCGATGCTACGGGCGGCGTGCCAGGAACGCGAACTGCCCCGCCAGCACCAGCTTGATCTGGTTGCGCGTGCGGGCGTCCAGCCGCGCGGCCCTGGCAGCCAGCTCGATCGCCCCGTAGGGCGGCGACTCGCGGGCCCACCAGCGGTGGAAGAAGCGCGGCAGGCCGAGCGCCCGCCAGGCGACCATCGTGAAGCCGTCGATCACCGGCCGCAGCTCGACGACCTCGAGGCCGGCGTCCTCGGCCACCCGCGTGAAGCCGTAGGGCGTCGTGTTGAAGATGCTGCGCGAGTGGAACGCCTCGAGCTGCGAGGTCGAGCCCGCGAGGCGGCCGCCGTGCTCGAGCACGCGCGCCACTTCGCCGATCAGCTCGCGCGGATGCTCCACGTGCTCGAGCACCTGCTTGCAGTAGACGAGCTCGAAGCTCGCGTCGCCGAACGGGAGCCGGCGGCCGTCGTAGGTCACGAACTCGGCATCCGTGCGCCTGCGCTCCGCCACCTCCGGCGAGTCCTCGATGTCCACCCCTACCCACTCGACGGCCGGTTCCACCGAGCGGAATAGATCCACCGAGTCGCCCGTGCCGCAGCCGAGGTCCATGACGCGCCTCGCGCGAAGCCGTTCGGCGTAGTGGTCGGCGAGCACCTGGCGGCTGTGGTCGGCCGGGATGCGGTGGCCGAGGAGGTCG
>DASQTS010000055.1:0-9732 GCA_035641775.1 Thermoleophilaceae bacterium | reverse complement strand
CCCGACGCGTACTTCGCCTACGTCGCGCTGCCGGTGATCGGCACCCTGCTCGTCGCAGGCGTCTTCTTCTACCTCTTCCGCGCGACGCGGGCGCGCGGCGCCGGCGTGCCGCGCTGGTTCGTCTACCTGGTCTTCGGCGCGCCGCTCTTGTACGCGGTCTCCCAGGTGCTGTTCTCGATCGAGCTACGCGACCTGGCCGACCGCTTCGCCGCCCAGGACACGATCCGCGGCGAGGCCGGGGACGAGAAGGCCAAGGACATGGGCGACTTCAGCCCGGTCGTCGAGGGCCTGCGCAGCGCGGGCGTCGTGTCGCTCGCGTTCCTCTACGTGATGCTGCCGCTGCGCGCCCGGCGCGTCGGCCTGCTGACGCCGTTCATGAGCATCCTCGGGATCATCGTGGGCGTGCTGATCGTCTTCGCCACGCTCGGCATAGCGCCGATCATCCAGGCCTTCTGGCTGGGCGCGGTCGGGATGCTCCTGCTGGGAAACTGGCCCGGTGGGCGCGGGCCGGCGTGGGAGAGTGGCGAGGCGGAGCCGTGGCCGTCGGCGGCCCAGCGCCGAGGGCTCGCGCCGATGCCGGGCGAGGAGCCGCAGCTCGACCCGGACGTCCCGCCCGACCCCGAGCCCGTGCCCGAGCGCCCCGCGTCTCGGAAGCGGCGAGGGAAGCGTCGGTAGGCAGCGGCGGTTGGAGGGCTCGAACCGCACCCGCATCGTCGCCCTGGCGGTGCTGCTGGCGATCTCGGTGCCGCTGATCCTGATCGCGGTCGCGGGAGGCGGCTCCGATGACGGCGAGTCGGAGGGCCTGCGCGTGGAGCGCTCGGCGGGGGTGCCGGAGGTCGTGATCTACCTCCAGGACCCGGCCGTGAACGACCCGAAGACGAACCGGGGCCGGACGCGCGTGGGGGTCGAGTGCATGGACAGCGGCGGCACGGTGATCTTCCGCGGGGCCGAGCGCTGGCCGTTCAGCGATACCGACGGCGGCAAGTTCGACCCGCACGTCCACGTGCTCATCAGGCCGGCGCTGCTGGACCGGGTCGCCCGCTGCCGGCTCAGGGGCACGGACCCGCCGCTGGAGGGGCGAAAGGTCTAGTTCGCCTCGACGGCCGCTGCGATCTCGCGGTACGAGGCCGCCGGGTCGCCGGCGCCGAAGATCGAGGAGCCGGCCACGAACAGGGTGGCGCCCGCGTCCCGGGTCTGGCGCGCGGTGTCGGCGTCGATGCCGCCGTCCACCTCGATGGGCACGTCCGGGCCGAGCAGCTCGCGCAGGCGCGCAACCTTCGCGGTGGAGCTCTCGATGAAGGGCTGCCCGCCCCAGCCGGGGTTCACGGTCATGCAGAGCACGTGGTCCACGTCGCCGGAGAGGCCTGCGACCACGTCAGCGGGGGTCGCCGGGTTCAGCGCCAGCCCGGCGTCGAGCCCGGCCGCCCGCACGGCCTGGAGCGCATAGTGGACGTGCGGGGTCGCCTCCCAGTGGACGATCAGCGTGTCCGCCCCGGCCTTCGCGAAGTCCTCGATGCGCCGCTCGGGCCGCTCCACCATGAGGTGAACGTCGAGAACCCCGCCGCGCTCGTGCACGAGCTCCTGGAGCGCGTCGACGATCAGGGCGCCGATCGAGATGGGCGGCACGAAGTGGCCGTCCATCACGTCCACGTGGATCACGCGGGCGCCGGCGTCCATCACGGCCTCCACCTGGTCGCCGAGGCGGGCGAAGTCGGCCGCCAGTATCGAGGGCGCGACGCGGACGTCCTGTAGGAGCCGGGCGCGCACAGGCGGCGTCAGGCGCGAGCGGCCTGTTTCGCGTGCGCCCGGATCTCGGACAGGATCCGCTCCAGGCGGGGCTCGGTGTCGCGGTCCACAAAAGTCATCGTGGCCGCCACGGCCGGGTGGACGCGCGCAATCTCGGCGTGGAGCGCGTGCGCGACAGCCCGGTAGGCGGGATGACCCTCACGCCCGGAGCGCAGCTCGATCAGGTGCATGGCCTCGCGCGCGTTCATGTCGAGCACATAGCGGATGCGGTAGCCGAGCGCGAGCGCGTAGGGCGCCAGCTCGGGAAGGCCGAGCTCGACGATCCGGGCATGCTCGTCGCGCGAGCGCTCGAGCCCGGCGCGGTAGAGGTCGCCGGCGCCCGCCTCGTCCAGCTCCTCGGGAACGCCGGCGCCGAGCTCCGGGCCGAGCACCTGCCACTGGACCGTGAGCAGCCGGTGCCGCTGGAGGTCGCGGAACGCGCCGTAGTCGGAGACCACCTCAAACCGGTAGCGCAGCGCCTCTAAGCCGCGCCCCGGCCGGTGCCGGCGGTTGCGGCGCTCGCCGACGAGCTCGGACAGCATCGCGGCGCGCTCGTCCGGCGGCAGGTTCCTGAGCGCGGCGCGCGCCTCGTCCTCCGACACCGCGGCCGACTCGAACAGCAGCGCGGCGAGCAGCTCCTCCTCGCCGCCCTCGACCGACAGCAGCCGCACGGCCGGGCCGGCCTCCTCCTCGCCGCCGCGCGCGCGGTCGAGCCCGAGCCGCGCCGCCCAGCGGTCGGCCGCGTGCTCGCGCTCCTCGAGGTAGCCGATCCACTCGCCGCCGCGGTCGGGACGGTCGACGCGGGCGACGAAGCTCGGCACCACCGCCTTGAGCTCGCCCAGGATCAGGCGCGCGTACTCGCGCGCCTCGGGCAGTGGCGACGCCGACAGGCGCAGCAAGAGCTGCTCGTACGCCTGCCCCGAGGCGAAGATGCCCACGTGGGAGAGCGACGCCGCGGGCAGGAGCCCGCGAAGCAGGTCGAGCGCCTTTGCCCGGATCGAGCGCGCGTGCGCGGCCTCGGGTTCACCGTCGGCGCGGGGGAAGCGCTCGGCCGCCCACGCCTCCACGCGCGGCAGCGCCCCGGAGTAGGAGTCGAACAGGAGGTCCATCGCGGCCTCGTACTCCGGGCCGAGCTCCGGGTCCCGCCAGTAGCGATAGCCGAGCCCCTCGCCCATCGGGGCGTCGTAGGCCATGTAGCGCGTGGACTGCTCGAGGTACGCGGCCAGCCGCCCGCGCTGGAGCAGCTTGGTCATGACGTTCGAGACCCACTCGCACGCGATGTGCGCGCCGCCGAGCTGCGCAACCGAGTCGTCGCCGTAGCCGATGAAGATGCGCTCGTAGAGCTTGCGGGCGCGCTCGCCCTCCTCGCCGTCGAACGCCGCGCCGGGCGTGGCGTCCTGCGCGAACTCCTCGAGGTAGAGCCGGCGCAGCGTGCCCTGGTAGCGCGAGTAGCGCGCGAACAGCGCTCCCTTCACGGTCTCCGGGAGGTTGACCAGCGCGAAGACCGGCTGGTCGAGATTCGTGAAATGAGGCGCGAGGAGGGCTCGCTCCTCGTCGGTGAAGGTCTCGATCGGGTATTCCATGCGCGGCCGGGCCAGCTTAACTAGGCGAGCGGCTGCTCCAGCACGCACTCGAGCCGCGCCTCGTCTACATCCACCGGCACGGCCTTCTCGAGTCGCATCGTGATCGCACGGCCGTCGATCTCGAGGCTCGCCACCTGGTTGTCGAACCAGGGGCCGTCGCCCTTCATGCGCCAGCCGATGCCGGCATCGCGGACTCCGGCCAGCCGTGCCAGCGCGCGCGTGAAGCGCTCGAACCCGCGCGACATCCCGATCCGGATCGTCTGGCGCTCGCGCTTCCCGAGCGGGTTTCGGTACGGCGAGCAGACGGCCTGCCAGACGCCCGACTTCATGCCGGTGCCACGCGGATAGCCGACCTCGAACAGATAGGCGTGGTGGACGTCGCCGGACAGGACCACGATCGAGGCCGGCGGCTCGCCGCGCTCGCCCCTCCCCACGGCCCGGAACAGCTCCACCAGCCGCCGGAACGACTCCTGGAACGCGGCCCAGTGCTCCATGTCGATGGTCTGGCGCATCTTCTCTCCGGCGGGCGCAGCGAGGGGCCCCCAGGCCCCGCCGGCCACGGCCTCGCTCCACGCCTCGGCGTAGTGCATGCCGCGACCCAGCAGCCACGGCAGCGAGGTGGCCACGAGCAGGTGGTCGAAGCCGCCCGTGGCGTGCTCCTCCACCCAGGCCCACTCCTCCGGGTCGAGCATCGAGCGCTTCCCCTCCTCGAGCACGCGGCCCGCTCGCGAGTCGACCACCACGAGCCGCGTGTTGCCGAGGTCGCGGCAGTAGCTCCAGCGCGAGCCGCCCGTGTCGCGGTCGGCCCTGAACGCAAACGCCTCGAGGAGATCCTCCGCGTCGTCTGCCTCCTTAACGCGCTTCAGCAGCGCGTCCTCCTGGTGTGACTCGGGCGCGAGGTTGCCCAGGTGCTGGTAGACCCAGTATGAGGCGAGCGCTCCCTTGATGTGCTCGTTCCACCACTCGTGCTTCCGCATCTTTTCGAGCCAGGCCTCGGAGATGTTCCAGTCGTCGTGCACGTCGTGGTCGTCGAAGATCATCGCGCTGGACACCACCGACAGGAGCCAGCGAATGTCGGGGTCGCCCCAGCTCTCGAGGTAGAGCTGCGTGTAGTCCTCGAAGTCCAGCACGCGCTCGCCCGGCGGCTCGGACGGGTCACGCTTGGTCTCGATGAACGCGCGCGTGGCGGGCGACACCTCGTCGGCGTAGACCTGGTCGCCGAGCATCACGAGCACGTCCGGCCACTCCTCGCGCGGCTGGTTGCGCATCCGCAGCGCCATCGTTCGCAGCGCGTCGATCTCGCGGCCGCGCTCGTCCTCGTCCTTGGTGAGCGAGTAGGGCGGCTCGTGCGGGGCCGCCACGCGGCAGGAGCCGAACGCGATCTTGAGCGGGCTGTCCTTCGGGTAGGTGCGGAACTCGCTGGCCGGGAAGCCGTCGTCGCGCGGCCAGACACGCTCCCCGTCCAGCAGGACCTCGTACTCGTGCCACGTCCCGGGCTCGAGCCCGCCGCAGCAGACGAGCGCGTAGTGGTGGTCGCAGACACAGAAGGTCCGCTCGCGCGCGCCCAGCACCTCGACCTCGCAGGGCGCGTCGGTCTCGACCCAGATGACGGCCTCGGTGTCGCCGACATAGCGGAGCAGGGGTCCGAGCACGAGCGAGGGCATGCTGGGACGGTACCCTTGACCGCCGCCCCCCAAGCCACGCTTGGGCGGCGGCGCCGAGGTAGCTTTCGGGTCGTGGAGTCGCAGCTTCAGGAGGTGGGCCGGACGATTCACGCCGCCCTGCCCGGGCGCTCGCGGCACCCGCTCCGGGTGCTCGACCAGCGGGCCATGGAGCTGGCCTCGCATGACGCCGAGCTGCGCGCCGCCCTGTTTCGCTTCGTGGACGTGACGCCCGCGTGCCGCTCGCTCGACGACCTCGCGCGGCACCTCACCGGCTACCTCGAGGAGGTTGACGAGCGGCCGCCGCCGATCGAGGCCGCCATGCGGATGTCGGGCACGAAGCCGGGGCGCACGGCGCTCGGCGCGGCCGCGGCCGCGGGGGTGCGCCACATGGCGCACCGCTTCATCGTCGGCGAATCGCCGCGCGCGGCCCTCAAGACGATCCGCCACCTCTGGGACCACGGCGCGGCGGTGTCGCTCGACCTCCTCGGTGAGGCGACGGTGACGCAGCCCGAGGCCGACCGCTACGCCGCGCGCTGCCTGGATGCGCTCGAGACGCTGGGCGAGGCGGCGCCGGCGTGGCCGGAGCAGCCCGTGTTGGAGGCAGACTCGCTCGGGCCGCTGCCGCGCGTGAACCTGTCCGTGAAGGTGTCCGCGCTCACGCCGCTGCTGCGCCCGGAGGCGCCCGAGGTCGGGCGCGAGGACGCGGCACGCAGGATGCGTCCGCTCCTGCAGCGGGCGCAGGAGCTCGGCGCGCACCTCCACATCGACATGGAGTCCGTGGACACCGTTGAGGCCACGCTGGGACTCGTGTTCGAGCTGCTCGACGACCAGGAGCTCCGCGACGGGCCGTCCGTGGGGATCGTGATGCAGGCGTATCTCCGCGAGTCCCCCGACCACCTCGAGCAGGTGATCGAGTGGGCGCGCGGCAGCGAGCGCTCCCAGCCGCTGGTGGTCCGGCTCGTGAAGGGCGCCTACTGGGACCACGAGGTGGTGGATGCGCGCCAGCACGGCTGGACGCCGCCGGTTTTCGAGGAGAAGCGTGACTCCGACCGCAACTTCGAGCGGCTCACCGTGCGCCTGCTCGAGGCGTGGCCGTCGCTCAGGCCGGCCATCGCGTCGCACAACCTCCGCTCGGTCTCGCACGCGATTGCGGCTGCGCGTGAGCTCGGCCGCGAGGACCGCGACCTGGAGTTCCAGGTGCTGCGCGGGCTCGGCGACGACCTGGCCGCCGCGCTCGCGGACCTGGGCCACCGCGTGCGGATCTACTGCCCGGTGGGCGACCTGGTGGCCGGGATGGCCTACCTCGTGCGGCGCCTGCTCGAGAACACGTCGAACGAGTCGTTCCTCGGCGAGCAGCAGCGCGGGACGCCGCTCGAGGAGCTGCTGGCCGCGCCGTGACCGCCACCTCACCGTCCGCCTTCCGCAACGAGCCCATCCTCGAGCTCCGGCGGGCCCCCGTCCGCGAATCCCTCCTCGAGGCCCTCGGGGAGCTCGACTCGAGGCTTCCCCTGGAGGTTCCCGTGTCCGTCGGTGGCGACATTGCAGCCGACGAGACCTTCAGCTCCACGGATCCGGGCAGCCCCGAGCGCATCGTGGCGTGGGCGGGGAGGAGCTCTGAGCAGGACGCCGCGGCGGCGGTAGAGGCGGCCGGGGGCGGCTTTCGCGAGTGGAGCGAGCGGTCCGCGGCCGAGCGCGCCGAGGTGCTTCGCGCGGCCGCCGCGATCCTCCGCGGGCGGCGGCTCGAGCTGGCGGCGCTCCAGGTGCGCGAGTGCGCGAAGCCGTGGCCGGAGGCCGACGGGGACGTGTGCGAGGCGATCGACTTCCTCGAGTACTACGCGCGCGACGCCCTGGTGCTCGATGGGGGCCGGGAGCTGGTGCAGGTGCCCGGCGAGCGCAACACGATGCGCTACGCGCCCCGCGGCGTGGCCGCCGTCATCGCCCCCTGGAACTTCCCGCTCGCCATTCCGTGCGGCATGACGGCCGCCGCGCTGGCGGCAGGCAACGCCGCGGTGCTGAAGCCGGCGGAGCAGGCACCGGCGAGCGCCGGGGCGCTCGTGAACGCGCTCCACGAGGCGGGCGTGCCGCGCGAGGCGCTGTCGCTGCTGCCGGGGTACGGCGAGGTGGGCGCCGCGCTGGTGCGCCACCCGGGCGTGCACACCATCGCGTTCACGGGGTCGAGCGCGGTGGGACTCGAGATCCTGCGCGAGTCCGCCGAGACGCCCGAGAGCCAGCATCACGTGAAGCGCGTGGTCTCCGAGATGGGTGGCAAGAACTGCATGATCGTTGACGCCGACGCCGACCTCGACGAGGTCGTGCCGGAGGTCGTCTACTCGGCGTTCGGGTACGCCGGGCAGAAGTGCTCCGCCGCCGCGCGCGTGCTCGTGCACGAGGCCGCCGCCGACACCCTGCTGGAGCGTCTCGCCGGCGCCGTGCGCGTGCTGGAGGTGGGCCAGGCGGAGCGCTTCTCCACCGAGGTCCCGCCGGTGATTGAGCGCGAGGCCCAGGAGCGTGTGCGCCGCTACGCCGCGATGGCGGAGCCGATGGCGCGGGTGGACTCGGTTCCCGAGGAGGGCTGGTTCGTGCCGCCCGCGCTCGTGGCCGACCTCCCGGACGACTCGCCGATCGTGAGCGACGAGATCTTCGGCCCGCTCCTGGCGGTCGGCCGCGTGAGGGACGTGGACGAGGCGTGCGACATCATCGAGGCGCTGCCGTTCGCTCTCACCGGCGGGCTCTTCTCGCGCAGCCCCGGCACGGTCGAGCGGGTGGCCGCGCGGCTGCCCGTGGGCAACCTCTACGTGAACCGCGGCATCACGGGCGCGATGGTCGGCCGGCAGCCCTTCGGCGGCAACCGCCGCTCCGGTATCGGGTCGAAGGCCGGCGGGCCGGACTATCTCCTGCAGTTCGTGGAGCCCCGCGTGGTGAGCGAGAACACCATGCGGCATGGAATACCCGTGGAATAAGTGGGTACGGGCACCTCATGATCGGAGCAATCATTCTCGGCCTGCTGGCCGGGTTCATAGCCAAGGCGCTTATGCCGGGAGACGATCCGGGCGGGTTCTTCGTAACGATCCTGCTGGGTCTCGCGGGCGCTCTCGTGGGCTTTTTCCTGTTCACGGAGCTGCTCGGCATCGGCGACAACGAGGCGTTCGACCTCGGCGGCCTCGTCGGCGCGATCATCGGGACGATGATCCTGCTCGGGATCTGGAGGGCCGTCGCGGGTCGCGACGACCGGCCACGCAGGACGGCCGCGACGCCCTAAAAGGAAGGCATCGCGGCGCAGCGGGCACCGCCCGCTGCTTGCGCAAGGCCGACTTTTCGCGGCGGGTCACCCTCTAATGTGTGGCTCGCCGTGAGCGCCCCTGCCTTCGACCTCCAGTCGCATTCGCTCCATTCGGACGGCGATCTGCCGGCCGCTCAGGTGGTCGAGAACGCCGCCCTGGCCGGCGTGGAGCTCCTCGCCCTGTCCGACCACGACACGGTCGACGGCGTGGACGAGGCACTCGCCGCCGGCGCGGTCCACGGCGTGCGCGTCGTGCCCGCCACGGAGATCTCGGCGGTCGACGGGGAGTACGAGGACCTGCACGTCCTTGGTTACGGGATCGACCACCGCAGCTCGCTGCTGGGCGAGCGCCTGCTCGACGCGCGCGCGGACCGCGAGCGCCGAGCCGACGCGATGGCCGAGCTGCTGCGCGAGCTCGGCCTCGAGATCGACCCCGCCCCGATCGATGCGCGCAAGGCGAAGGGCAAGCCGGTCGGACGGCCGCATCTGGCGGCGGCCGTGCTCGCGCACCCGGCGAATTCGGACCGTCTCTCCTCTGAGGGGCACACAGACGTCTCGACCTTCATTCCGTCGTACCTCATTCAGGGCAAGCCCGGTTACGTCGGCAGAACGCACCCGACCGTCACCGAAGCCATTGAGTGGATCCACGACGCTGCCGGAGTGGCGGTCTGGGCGCATCCGTTTTG
Organism: Thermoleophilaceae bacterium; assembly: GCA_035641775.1. GTDB lineage: Bacteria > Actinomycetota > Thermoleophilia > Solirubrobacterales > Thermoleophilaceae > JACVRW01. The sequence goes on along the minus strand of DASQTS010000055.1, from coordinate 734 downwards.
GGACATTCAAGACAGCGGTGAGGTGCGCGATGCGATAGCGCGCTATCGAGACGCCGGCCTGGATGGGGTCGAAGTCTTTTATCCATCCCACACCCCCGAGCAGACCCGGATGCTTGCCGGGTTGACCGCGGAGCTGGGGCTGCTCAGTACCGGCTCCTCCGATTACCACGGGCCCGAGCATCGGCTGTTCGCCAAGTTCAGGGACTTCGACGTGCACGGCTGCGAGCCCAACCTGGGGCCGATCGCGCACGGCACGCTCGCGGCGCCCGCCCGGAGCGGCTCAGGGTTGTGCTTCTGGCTCACCGGCCTGTCGGGGTCAGGGAAGTCGACCGTCGGCCGGCTCGCCGCCGGCCGACTGCGCGACCTCGGCCACCACGTGGAGGTGCTGGACGGCGACGACGTGCGCCAGAACCTGTGCGCCGGCCTCGGCTTCTCGCGCGAGGACCGCGACGTGAACGTGCGCCGGATCGCCTGGGTGGCGGACCTCCTTTCGCGCAACGGCGTCATCACGTTCGTCGCCGCCGTTTCTCCCTATCGCGCCACCCGCGACGAGGCGCGCGCCCGCATGGGCGAGCGCTTCGTGGAGGTGCACGTGCGCGCATCCGTGGAGGAATGCGAGCGCCGTGACGTGAAAGGGCTCTACGAGCGCGCCCGCGCGGGCGAGATCCAGGCCTTCACGGGCGTTTCGGACCCGTACGAGGAGCCGGTGAGCCCCGAGCTGACGCTCGAGACCG
>DASQTS010000054.1:0-6031 GCA_035641775.1 Thermoleophilaceae bacterium | reverse complement strand
GGGTGCTGCTCGGGCCGCCGCCCGAAGAAGTCAGCGACACGGCCCGAGCGCGCGGTTCCGCCACACGGCGCTAGTGGGTGTGGGCGTACTCGTCCAGCCGCAGGAACATCACTGCCAGCATGGCGGGGAACATCACGACGTGCTGAATGACGAGTAGCGCGTGCGTGTCGTCGACGAGCCCCCCGGCGAGCAGAGCGACCACGCCGAGTGTCGGGACCATCATCGATGCGGCCATCTCGTTCGAGGCGGCCCACCCGTGGCCGCGGTAGCGCATCCACGCCACCATCGGCACGGTCATGGTGATCCCCATGCCGAGCAAGATGGCCGCAGGAGCGTCCTCGGTCAGGTCTATTCCGAAACCGCCCAGCGCCACGCCCGCAGGTATTCCGAGCGCGATCATGCCGGCGAACATGGCGAGGACCATCTCCACGTAGTGGCGGGCGAAGTGGGCGGCGGGACGGTTGGCGAGTGTCTTCACGGTCGTCATCTCGGTTCCTTTCTCGTTCTACGTATACCCCTGGGGGGTATCCGATCTCGGCACTAAAGTACGGCGCCGATCTCGCTGCGTCAACCCCGAACCAACGCTCTGTGACGGACCTCACATGGCCCACTAACGTCTGGTCGGTGGCCTCCCGGACCCCCGTCACAGGGACCTTCCTCTTCGCCGATATCGCCGGCTTCACCGCGCTGACGGAGGCTCATGGCGACGCCGACGCCGCGGAGCTCGCGCTCGCGTTCTGCCGCGAGCTGTCAGACGTCGCGCGGGCGCGCGGCGGGGAGGTCGTCAAGACGATCGGAGACGCGGTGATGGTCCGCCACGCCGACCCTTCCCAGGCTGTTGAGCTGGGCGTCACCGCCGCCCACGAGGTCCTCGCGGGCCACGGGTCGCCCGCCGTGCGCGTGGGAATGCACCACGGCCCGGCGCTCAGCCGCGACGGCGACTGGTTCGGCGCCACCGTGAACCTCGCCGCGCGCGTGGCGGGCCTGGCCGCGGGTGGGGAAGTCCTCCTCACCGGCAGCGTCCGTGACCACATTGCGGACCTGCCCTCCATCCGGCTGGAGCCCCGTGGGGAACAGCGCGTCCGCAACATGGCCAGGCCGGTCCCGCTGTTCGCTGCCGTGCCCGCCGACGCCGGCAGCGACCTCCGCGATCTCGATCCGGTCTGCCACATGCTCGTGGACGACGCGCACGCCGTGGGGACGCTCCAGCACGGCGACGCGGTCTACCGCTTCTGTTCGCTCGAGTGCGCCGGGCGCTTCGCACGCGACCCGGACACCTATTCGTCGGTCGCCGTGCGCTAGGCGCTCGACGGACCCACCCACCTCAGGCCGGGCTCATCTTCATCCGGACAGTGCTGCCGTCTGGAGAGGAGCGCACCTGGACCAGGTCGCAGACCAGGTTGACGAGCCAGAGGCCGTGGCCGCCGACCTGGCCGAGGGCCGGCTCCTCGCGGCCGATCAGAGGCTGCACGATGTGGCCGCCGTCGCGCACCTCGCAGACGAGGCCGTCCTGCTCGTCCCACACGCGCAGCCGGCCGTCCTCATGCGCGTGGTTCAGGCTGTTGGAGAGGATCTCGTTCACCGCGAGGACGAAGTCGTCGGCACGGCCCCGGAGGCCCGCGGCCTCCGCCCGCCGGCGCACTAGCCGCCGCGCGTCGCCCAGGGCGCCCACGTTCACCGACAGCTCCTCAAACTCGCCCGGCGGCTCGGGCAGCGGCGCCTGGAAGCGGGCGGCGACCTTGTCGATCCCGCAGTAGTCCGCGCACGGCTGCTCCTCACCCGTCCGCGACACGACCGGGTGGCTGCGGCGCGCCTCGGCGATCACGTTCTCGGGCAGCGCCTCGGTGTCGTAGGGGCAGATCAGCTTGAACGAGTCGGCCGCCACGAAGGCCAGGTTGATCAGCGACTCGTGCAGCTGGCACTCGGACAGCTCGGCCTCGTCGCGCTCGGCCCAGATCGGCTCGCCGATGCCGCGCAGTCCCGCGCTCGCCTGCTCCGCGTGGTCCGCCACGAAGCGGCCCCACGCGGGGATGATCCTCGCCGGGTTGCGGCCGATGACCTCCATGTCCACGAACTGGGCGTCCGCGGCGCGCTCGCCGAGCGCCTGCCGCAGCAACTCGAGCTTCCGCTTGCGGACCATCACCAGGACCGGCTCCCCCCGGTCGAGGCCCTCTTCGACGAACGCGCGCGAGCGCGCGACGAACTCCTCGTCGCCCGCATAGAACATCGCCTCGTGATGGAAGGCCGAGGTGGCTGTCATCGCGGCGCCCACGGGACGCTTGTACCCGACCCCTCAGAAGCTAATGCGCGTCTTGGACGAACTTGTCCATCAGGCTGCGACGGCGTTGTAGTAGCGGACCGCCAAACCTGTGAGAAGGGTTTCGAAGCACGACTCGAGCGACATCTCGTGATCATCCGCGTAAGACCTCAGCCCAGCCGCCTCGATGGCCTCCGCCTCGGCGATGACCTCGTCGACGAGCTCGGGGTGCTGGTCCGTGAAGTACGCCCCCATGGAGTAGAGGCTCGTGTCCATCAGCGACTCGAGGAACGGGTCGTCCCCGGCGCTCGCCCGACTGCGCTTGGCCGCCACGGCGGGCAGGTTACCCGGCTACGGCAGAGTGTTCTGCAGAGTGTCGGGCAGCGAGCCGGTCACGTCCTCGGGCTCCGGCAGCTGGACCGACGGCAGCTCCACCTCGGGCAGCACCCGCGGGGCCTCCGGGACCACCTCGTTCACGTCCGGCACGTTCACGTCCGGCGCGCCGAGCTCGATCTCGACGTCGCCCGCGTTGTCGTCGGTGCGGACGCCGGTGTCCGGCACCGACGGCACGCTCGTGTCGATCTCGGACGGCGCCGAGATGCCGGGGCCGGCGCCTGACGGGGAGCCCGGGCCGGAACCGTCCCCGTCAGAACCGGAACCGTCCCCGTCAGGAGTCGCCGCCGCGGGGCCGGAACCGCCTGCGCGGCCCCCCGCCGGACCGGAATCACTCCGCCCGGACGCCCGGCGCGCCCCAGCGCGCTCCCCGTCCGTGGCGGGCCCGGTGGCGCCGCGCTGCGATTCCCCTCTCACCTTCGCGGGACTCTCGGCCGTGGCACGGTCCTCCCCGGCCGCGCCACGGTCACCCGCAAGCGCCCCACTTTCGAGCGCCACACCTCCTGCACCGGCCAGCGCCGCCGCGGCCACGAGGGCGGCCGCGCGCTCCGTCAGCGGAGCCGCGTTCGCGCCGGAAAGCAGTCCTGTGATCCCGCCGCCATCTCCGCTGCGGCGGAACAGCCACGGCAGCGGCAGCAGCGCCGCGGCCTTGTCGCGGAGCGTGCCGAGCGCCGTCTGCGGCTTGATGCCGAGCACGCGCGCGCGGTGGCGGCAGGCGTGGCAGCGCTTGACATGACGCGCCAGCCGGTGCTCCTCCGCGACGCGGTGGGTACCCTGCACCATTCGCATGAGCGTCGCGCGCATGGCCTGGCAGCGGCGGCCGTCCGCGATCTCCTCGTACTCGCTCTCCAGCCGGCGGCGGGCGCGGAAGAGCGCGCTTTCCACGGCCGGCCGCGTGAGGTCCAGCTCCGCGCCGATCTCGCGATACGACATGCCCTCGAGCTCGCGCATGACGAGCACCTTCGTGTGCACGTCCGAGAGCTCGTCGAACGCGCCCTGGAGGTGGCTGAGCCGCTCCTTCGTGATCAGCGCGGCGTCGGGGCCGCCGTCGAGGCCCACGAGGCGGCTGCGGTCCGAGGCGCGGAGGCCCTCGTCCGCGTCCATCGAGACCTCCACCGCGTGGCTGGTGCGGCGGTAGCTGTCGATCGCCGCGTTGCGGGCGATCTGAAAGATCCACGGCTTGAAGTTGATCTCGGCATCCGTGGCGCGCATGCGCTTGAGCGCCGACATGAACGCCTCTTGGGCGACGTCCTCGCAGCGAGCCTCGTCGCGCAGCATTCCGCAGACGAATGCGGCGATTCGCTTGTGATAGCGCCGATAGAGCTCCTCGAACGCCGTGTCGTCTCCGGCACGGACGGCGGCTACGAGATCAGCGTCGGCGGCCTCGGTTCCTGCTGTGGCGATCACGAATGCATCCCTGCAGAGGGGTTTACTGCGTCAAGGGCACGTACCCCGATGGCCGGCATTCTAAATATCGTCTGCCACAAATGGCGCAGTTGGCAGACCTCATTGCGTACATGGACGATCTCCTGGCCCCTGCCGAGTTCGCGGACGCCGGCCCAAATGGCCTTCAGGTGCCGGGTCCGGAGAGGGTTGACACGATTGTCACCGGCGTCTCGGCGCATCGCGAGCTGTTCGAGCGGGCGGCGGAGGCGGGCGCGGACCTCGTATTGGCCCACCACGGGCTGTTCTGGGACTTCCACCCGCCCTCGCTCACGCCCGCGATGAAGGAGCGGCTGCGCATCCTGTTCGACAACGACATCGCGCTGGCGGGCTACCACCTCCCACTCGACGCTCACCCGGAGGTCGGGAACAACGCGCTGATCTGCCAAGCGCTCGGGCTCGCTCGAGGCGAGCCGTTCGGGGAGGTCGGCGGCCGCCCGATCGGCTTCGTCGGCCGGTCGGAGCAGGGTCTGCCGTGGGAGGAGCTCCGGCACCGCTGCGCGGAGGCGTTCGGGCAGGAGCCGTTCACCTGGGACGCGGGGCCGGAGCTCGTCAAGAGCGTCGGCATCGTGTCCGGAGCCGCGCACTCGATGCTCGACGAGGCGATCGCACGGGGCCTCCACGCGTTCCTCACCGGCGAGCCGGCAGAGCACGTGATGGGTGACGCGCGCGAGGGCGGCACGCACTTCATCGCGGCCGGCCACTACGCCACGGAGCGCTTCGGCGTCCGCCGGCTCGGCGAGCTGCTGGCGGAGGAATTCGGCGTCGAGCACCGCTTCGTCGAGGTGACCAACCCGATCTAGCCCGCAGTTTGCGGAAATCGGCTTGCACCGACCGATACAACCAGTACCCTCAGGGACACGCTCCGCAAAGCGACGAGGAGGAAGTAATACATGGCGATCCACCTGACGCCCACCGAGCTCGGCCGTGAGGCCGGCATGCACCGCAGGGAAGTCATTTCGCGGTGTATGGAGATGGGCGTTCCGATCTTCCAGGGAAGGATCGACAAGACCCTGTTCCTCTCGAGCCTCAAGGAGGCGCAGCAGAAGCGCGAGCTGGCCAAGGCCTAGCCGCGGGCGGGAGTCGTTGGCTTAGACTCCCGGCATGGAAGCAGTCACAGCCGGCGCGACCGGCGCCAAAGGCACCGGTTCGAAGACGATCGCCGACCTCTTGCCGCTCGCCGTCAAGAAGTACGGCGACAAGGCGGCCCAGCGGTACAAGGTGGGCGACGAGTGGGTGGACTCCTCGTACGCCGAGCTGGGCGAGGCGGTCAAGGAAGTCGCCCTCGGGCTGATCGACCTCGGCATCCAGCCCGGCGACAAGGTCTCGATCCTCGCCCACACGCGCCCCGAGTGGACGCACGCGTGCTTCGGGATTCTCACGGCGGGCGGGACGCTCGTCACGATCTACCAGACGAATTCCCCCGAGGAGTGCCAGTACGTGCTGGAGCACTCGGACTCGCGCGCGATGTTCGTCGAGGACGGCGACCAGCTCGCGAAGGTCCGCGAGGTCGAGGACAAGTGCCCGGAGCTCGAGCACATCGTCGTCATGGACGCCGGCGACGGCGACATCGGCGACGCGCTCTCGCTCGACGCGCTCCGTGAGCGCGGCCGCGGCCGCGGCGAGTCGGAGTGGACGGCCCGCTACGAGGCGGTCACTCCCGACGACATCTGCCTCTACATCTACACGTCCGGCACCACTGGCCCGCCGAAGGGCTGCCTGCTGTCACACGCGAACTATCGCGCGATCACCGACGCGGTGCTCGCGGACAGCGTCCTCGAGGAGGGCGACTCCTCGTACCTCTTCCTCCCGCTCGCGCACGCGTTCGCCATCCTGATCCAGTTCGCAACGTTCGAGCTGGGCGCAGCGCTCGCGTACTGGTCGCGCGATCCGAAGATGATCATCGCGGACATCACGCAGGTGAACCCGAGCTTCTTC
>DASQTS010000053.1:0-17359 GCA_035641775.1 Thermoleophilaceae bacterium | reverse complement strand
CCGAACAGCGCGCGCATCGCCACCCGCAGCGCGAGCTGCCGAGTCCATGCGTAGAGGTCCAGCCGGTCGCCGCTGCGCCAGCCGGCGATCGCGCGCTCTGCCTCCTCGGCCATCACGTCCCGCGCCGCGGCGATCTGCTCGCGATGGAAGGCCGGGAGCATGATCCGGCGGGCGCGCCGGTGATAGTCGCCGTCGGTCGTGAGAAGCCCGTCGCCGAGCAGCGGGATCAGGTCCCCCATGCCGCCGTCACGCCAGCGGAAGTTCGACGCGCCCGACACGGTGATGTAGTGGTTCGCCTCCGGCCCGATCGCGAACACGATGGGCGCGTAGAGCAGCCGTATCGAGTACACCGGCCCGTACTCCTCGTACAGGCGCAGGAGGAGTGGCAGGGGATCGCGCTCGAACTGCCGCGTCCGCGCCGTGCTGAAGCCGAGCTCGCCCGGCGGGAACTGGCCGCGCGCGGCACGCTGCCAGCGCATGTCCGAACGCACTCGCGCGACAAGTCCCTCGGGAACTGGTTGGGGCGGGGCCACGCCCATGGGGGCGGGATCCTACGCTGTGCGCCGTGGACCTCGCGAGCCTCGCCGCCGCGTTCGGGCTGTCCGCGGCCGCCGGGCTTAACGCGTGGCTGCCGCTCTTCGGCGCCGCGCTCGCCCAGCGCCTGGACCTCGTGGAGCTCGCGCAGCCGTTCGACGACCTGAGCGGGACGGGTCCGCTCGTTGTGCTCGGCGTGCTCACGGTCGCGGACTTCGTGGGCGACAAGATCCCGGCAGTCGACCACGTGCTCCACGCGATCGGCACGGTCGTGGCGCCGGCCTCTGGCGCCGCGCTTTTCACCGGCCAGACCGGGCTCGAGACCGATCTGCCCACGCTCGCAGCGATCCTTCTCGGGGCCGGCACCGCGGAGTCGATCCACGCCGGCCGCGCCGCAATTCGCCCACTCTCCACCGCAACCACGGGCGGGCTCGGCAATCCGGTGCTCTCCGCGCTCGAGGACATCGGGTCGCTGGGCCTGATGGTCGCGGCGTTCGTCGTGCCTGCCCTGGCGCTCCTCGCGGTGGTCGCGCTCGTCGTGCTGATCGTGGTGGCGTGGCGGCGACGGCCCAGGCCCAGCTAGCCTGCCGCCGATGCGAACAGGGAGGTTCCGCAGGCGCGAGCGCCGTATCGCGCGCTACGCCTGGCCGGCAGGCGTCGGGGCCGCGGGCGCGGCGTGGTACGCCGCCGACAGCCTGCGCCACCGGCGCGAGAGCGGTCACGGGTACACGCTGCGAGGCGAGGTTGACGTGCGCGACGAGACGTTCCTCCGAGCGGCGGAGTCGCTCACGGGCGCGCCCGTGTCGTTCGGGAACGACGTGGAGCTCCTGATCAACGGCGACCGGATCTTCCCGGCGTACCTCGGCGCGATCAAGGACGCCGAGGAGACCGTGAACATGCTCACGTACGCCTACTGGCGCGGCGAAATCGCGATCGAGGTGGCGGAGACGCTCTGCGACAAGGCGAGCGCCGGCGTAGAGTGCAACGTGATCCTCGACGCGGTCGGCGCGGCCAAGATGGATCGCAAGCTGGTCAAGAAGATGCGCGAGGCCGGCGTTCAGGTGTGCTTCTTCCGGCCGCCGAAGCCCTACGCGGTCAAGCGGCTCCAGCACCGCACCCACCGCAAGCTCCTGATCGTGGACGGGAAGGTCGGGTTCACCGGCGGCGTCGGTATCGCCGAGGAGTGGACCGGCAACGCCCAGGACCCGGACCACTGGCGCGACACACACGTCCGCGTGCGCGGCCCGGTGGTGCGCGGCCTTCAGGGCGCGTTCGCGGAGAACTGGCTGGAGTGCACCGGCGACGTGCTCGCCGGCGACCGCTACCTGCCGTACATCGAAGAGGTCGAGGGCGGCGGCGCCATGCAGGTGACCCGCTCGAGCGCCACGATCGGCGACACGAACGCCGAGGCGCTCGTCTACCTCGCGCTCGCGGCGGCGAAGCGCTCGATCGAGCTGACCTCCGCCTACTTCGTGCCGCGCCCCGCGTTCGCGGACGCACTCGTCGAGGCCGCGGAACGCGGCGTGGACATGCGCATCCTGGTGCCCGGCTCGCATATCGACAAGGAGTTCGTCCGGACTGCCGGGCGGGCCGCGTACGACGAGCTGATCGAGGCCGGCATCAAGATCTACGAGTACTGCCCGACGATGCTGCACGCGAAGTCGCTCACCGTGGACGGCGTGTGGGCGTCGGTCGGCTCCGTGAACTTCGACAACCGCTCCTTCCAGCTCCACGACGAGGTGAGCCTCTGCGTCCAGAGCGAGCGCTTTGCCGGCGAGCTGCACCGCCAGTTCGAGAAGGACCTCGAGGTATCCGAGCGCATCGACCCGGACGGGTGGGCCGCCCGCCCGGTCTCGCAGCGCGCCCGCGAGCGCATCACGAAGTTCGCCCGGCGGGAGCTCTGACGACGCGCCGATCCCCCCCGCCTCGGTAGAGTCGCCGCGACCTCGGATCGTCGTGACCTAGGAGGACTCGTTGGACGCCAGCCGGCTCAAGTCGCTTCCGCTGTTCCAGGACGTGCCCGACGACGAGCTCGCGCAGATCGCGGGCTTCGCGCAAGAGGTCAATGTCGAGCAGGGCCGCGAGCTCGTTCGAGAGGGCGACTTCTCGTATGAGTTCATGGCGATCGAGGACGGCGAGGCCGAGGTCACGCGCGGCGGCGAGCACGTTGCCGACCTCGGATCCGGCGACTTCTTCGGCGAGATGGGCCTGCTCGAGAAGACGCTTCGCAACGCGACCGTCACCGCGAAGACGCCCATGAAGCTGATCACTCTCACCGGCTGGGACATGAAGCGGATGGAGCGCCACATTCCCGAGGCGGCCGAGCGGGTGCGTGCCACCCTCGAAGAGCGCCGGCCGAGCTGATCCGATGGCCGGCCGGATCGTCCTGTTCGGCGCCACAGGCTACACCGGCCGCCTCACGGCCGAGGCGATGGTCGAGCGAGGGCTGAAGCCGCTGCTCGCCGCGCGCAGCCAGGACAAGCTCGACGCGCTGGCCGGAGAGCTGGGAGACGGCCTCGAGACGGCCACGGCCGACGTGAGCGACCCGCCGAGCGTGGCGGCGCTCGTGGAGGAGGGCGACGTGCTCGTGACAACGGTCGGGCCGTTCGTCCGCTGGGGGCAGCCGGCGGCCGCGGCCGCGACGACGGTGGGCGCCCACTACATCGACTCGACCGGCGAGCCACCCTTCATCCGTGAGGTCTTCGAGCGCTACGGGCCGCCCGCCGAGCAGGCCGGGAGCGCGATGCTCACGGCCTTCGGCTACGACTGGGTGCCCGGCAACCTCGCGGGCGGCCTGGCGCTGGAGCGCGCCGGTGACCTGGCCACGCGCGTGGACGTGGGCTACTTCATCACCGGCGGCGGGGCGTCGATGAGCGGCGGCACGAAGGCGTCGACTGTCGGGGCCGTCGGCCGGCCGGGCTTCGCGTTCCGCGACGGCCGCGTGCAGACCGAGCGCGGCGCGAAGCGCGTCCGCAGCTTCCGCGTGGGCTCGAAGGAGAGGGCAGGCATCTCGGTCGGCAGCTCCGAGCACTTCACCCTGCCGCGCCTGGCGCCGCGACTGCGCGAGGTCAATGCCTACCTCGGCTGGTTCGGCCCCGCCTCGCGCCCGATGCAGGTGTTCTCGGCGGGGACGTCGCTGGCGATGAAGGTGCCGGGTGTCGCCGGCCTGTGGGAGGCGGCCGGGGAGCGCGTCGTGCAGGGCTCGACGGGCGGCCCGGACGCCAAGGCGCGCTCGAAGAGCGGCTCGCACATCGTCGCAATCGCCTACGACGCGGCCGGGCGGCAGCTCACCGAGGTTCATGTGACCGGTATCGACGGCTACACGTTCACCGGGCGCATGCTTGCGTGGGGCGCCGACCGCGCGGCCGCGGGCGCGCTGAAGGGCAAGGGCGCGCTCGGCCCGGTGGATGCGTTCGGGCTCGAGGCCCTGGTGGAGGGGTGCGCATGGGCGGGACTCTCGGAAGAGGGCGCCGGGCGCGAAGCACGCGAGCGGCCGGTCAGCGCCGCCTCGCGGCACTGATCGCGGCTGCCGCCGTCGCGTTCCTCACGGGGGTCGCGGTCGGAGCGGGGGCAGACGACGGCGGAAGGGAGCCGGCCGGCGAGGCGAGGCAGACGCAGGCCGAGCGCCGGCTCGAGGCCGCCCGCGAGGCCGTGGACCGCCTCACGCTCCGGCAGCAGGTCGGGCAGGTCACGATCTCGAGCTTCCAGGGCACGTCCCGGCCCGAGTACATCCGCCGGCGCCTGCGGGCCCGCGAGACCGCCGGCGTGATCCTGTTCGGTTTCAACTCCGGAACCGCCGCCGAGTGGCGCCGGCTGACCGGGCAGATGCGGGAGGCCGGTCACGGGCGCGCGCTGGTGATGGTCGATCAGGAGGGCGGCGACATCCGGACGGTTCAGCACGTCGGCCCGGCGGCGGGGCAGCCGCTCCAGGGCGGGCCCGCCGAGGTGCGCCGGGCGGCTCGGAGGGCCGGGCGCGGACTGCGCGCCGCGGGCATCAACGTGAACCTCGCGCCAGTGGCCGACCTTCCGCGCCCCGGGTCCGTGATGGCCGGGCGCGCGTTCGCAGGCGACGAGCGCGGCATCGCGGCGCGCACGCGGGCGTCGATCCGCGGCCTGCGCGACGCGCAGGTGGCCGCAACCGCCAAGCACTTCCCGGGCCTAGGCGCGGCGACCGTGAACACTGACGACGGGCCCGCGACGGTCCGGACCCCGATCAGGCGCGACCTCGTGCCGTTCCGCGCAGCCATCGACGAGGGCGTCCCGCTCGTGATGCTCTCGCACGCGAGCTATCCCGCGCTCGACCCGCGTCGCATCGCGTCGCAGTCGCGCGCAGTCGTGACCGGGCTCCTGCGGGAGCGGCTCGGCTTCGAGGGCGTGATCGTCACCGACAGCATGGAGGCCCAGGCGGTGGTGGCGCGCTCGGGTGTCGCAGAGGCGGCGGAGCGGTCGGTACGCGCCGGCGCAGACCTCGTCCTCATGACGGGCTCCGCGAGCTGGAACGACGTCTTCCCGCGGCTACTCGCCGAGGCGCGGAGCGACCCCGCGTTCCGCAAGCGCATCCGCGAGGGCGCGGCGCGCGTGCTCGCGCTCAAGCGCTCGCTACTCCGATGAGCCGGCGCGCTCGAGGGCGCGCTCCATCAGCTCGTCGTGCACCGCGTGCTCGCCGCCGGTGCGCCGGGTCCACCGACCGTCGGCGTCCAGCTCCCAGCCGAACGTGTCGTCGGCCAGGTAGCGCTCGATGGTGTCCGCGAGCTGCGCGCGCAGCCGCTCGGATGTCACCGGCACGAGCAGCTCCACGCGCGTGTCGAGGTTCCGCGGCATGAGGTCGGGAGAGCCGACCCAGAACTCTCGCTCGTCACCGCGCTGGAAGGAGAAGACGCGCGAGTGTTCGAGGAAGCGCCCGACCACGGAGACGACGCTGATGTTCTCGGAGACGTCCGGGACGCCAGGGCGCAGACAGCAGATGCCGCGGACCGCCAAATCCACGCGCACCCCGGCCTGCGAGGCCTTGTAGAGCGCGCGGATGCAGCGGGCGTCCACGAGCGCATTCATCTTCATCGCGATTCGCGCGTCCTTGCCCGCCTGCTTCGCCTCGATCGTCTTCTGGACCTCGCCGATGAACCAGTCGCGCATGTGGTCCGGGGCGATCACCACGCGCCGGTACTCTGGCGTGCGCGCCGCGCCGGTCAGCGAGTTGAACAGCTCGGCCACGTCCGCGCCGATCGCGGCGTCGCAGGTGAACAGGCCGAAATCCTCGTAGAGGCGCGCGGTCTTCGCGTGATAGTTGCCGGTCCCGATGTGCACGTAGTGGCGCACGCCGGAGCCCTCGCGGCGCACGACGAGCAGTGCCTTGGCGTGCGTCTTCAGGCCCGGCAGCCCGTGCACGACATGTGCTCCGGCCTCCTCGAGCGAGCGCGCCCAGCCGATGTTCCGCCGCTCGTCGAAGCGCGCCTTCAGCTCCACGAGGCAGACGGCCTGCTTGCCGCGCTCGGCTGCCTCGATCAGTGCGGGCACGAGCTCGGAGTCGTCGGAGGTGCGGTACACGGTGATCTTGATCGCGAGCACATCCGGGTCCTTCACCGCCTGCGTCATGAAGCGCTCGACCGTGCCGGCGAACGAGTCGTAGGGGTGGTGCACCAGCATGTCGCCCGCGCGCATCGCGCCCAGCACGTCCACGCCGCCGTCGTCGGTGTCCGCGAACGCGGCGGGCACCTGCGGCGTCCATGGATCGTCGCGCAGGTCGCGGTGGCCGTCCACGTCGTAGAGCGACCAGAGGTCGTCGAGGTCCAGCAGCCCGTCCACGTCCACCACCTGCTCCTCGTCGATGGCAAGCTGCTCGATCAGGTAGCCGCGCATCTGCGGGTCCATCGTCGATGCCACCTCAAGCCGCACGACCTCGCCGAAGCGCCTGCGGCGGAGCTCGTCCTCCACGGCCTGGAGCAGGTCGTCGGCCTCGTCGGACACGGTGAAGTCGGCGTCGCGCGTGACGCGGAAGAAGTCGTGGCGGAGGATCTCCATCCCCGGGAACAGCTCGTCGAGCTGCCGCGCGATCACGCGCTCCAGCGGCACGAACGCCCCGTCGCCGAGCGGGACGAAGCGGGGCAGCACCTCCTTAGGCACCTTGACGCGCGCGAACGTCTCGACCCCGGACTCCGGGTCGCGCACGAACACGCCGATCGACAGCGACAGGTTCGAGATGTACGGGAACGGCCGGCCGGGCCCCACGGCCAGCGGCGTGAGCACCGGGAAGATCTGCCCCGCGAACAGCCGGTCGACCTCCGTGAGTTCCTCGTCCGAGCAGTCCGCGATCTCCACGACGCGGATGCCGCGCTCCGCGAGCCGCGGGCGCACCTCCTCCTCCCACGCTCGGGACTGGCGTCGGCCGAGCTCCGCGCTCTGCTCGGTGACCCGCTCGAGTGTCTCGTGCGCGGACAGCCCGTCCGGGCCGCGTGCGTCGATGCCGGCGTCCACCTGGTCATGCAGCCCCGCCACTCGCACCATGAAGAACTCGTCGAGGTTGGCGCTGTAGATCGCCAGGAACTTGACCCGCTCGAGCAGCGGCGTCCCTTCGTCCTCCGCCAGCTCCAGGACGCGCTCGTTGAACTGGAGCCAGGAGACCTCGCGGTTCACGAACAGCTCGGGCGCGTCGAGCGCCGGGGCCTCGCGGGGTGCGGTTACCGCCTCCATGTCGTCCCAGTCTTGCGCAAGCACGGGGCGGTGCCCCGTGCGCAGCGATGTTCTTTATCGTGACGCGCCGTGCTGTGGCTGTTGCGCCATGGAGACGCCGCCGACGGTTCGCCGGACGCGGAGCGTCCGCTCACCTCGAAGGGGGAGGAGCAGGCGCGCGCTGTGGGCGAGGCGCTGAAGGCGCTCGGGGTGGAGGTGAGCACGTGCCTGACCAGTCCCAAGCTTCGCGCGGCCGAAACCGCCCGGCTGGCCTGTGAGCCGCTTGGGATCGATCCGCAGATGGAGCCGAAGCTGGCCGGTGGCCCCTTCGATGCGGAAGCGCTTGCCGCCGGTTTGGGTGACGATGTCCTGCTGGTGGGCCACGACCCGGATTTCTCCATGGCCGTCCACGCACTCACGGGTGCACAGGTCAGGATGAAGAAGGGCGGTCTGGCGGGGGTGGAGAAGGGCGAGATCAAGGTGCTGCTTCGCCCCGACGACCTGAGCTTGCTGGCCCGCTAGGCAAGCCGCCGCCCTTCCACCAGCTCGAGCAGGATGCCCTCGCGCAGGCCGCCGCGGGCGATCCTGAGCGGCAGCTCGAGCAGGTCCGAGATCGCCTCGAGCACCAGGATGCCCGCCGGCAGCAGCCGCACCCGCTCGGCGTCGAGCTCGAAGCGCTCGGCCACCTCGGCGATGGGCGTGCTCGACAGCACGCGGATGCCCCGCTCGAGCGTCTCGTGCTCGAGCTCGGCGCCCACCAGCCGCCTCAGCGAGGTGGCCGTGCCGCCCACCGCCACAGCGCTCGCGGCCGCGGGCGGCTCGAGTCCCTCGAACGTCCCGCTCACGTGCGCGCGCACCTTTCCCAGCTCGTCAATCGACGGCGGGTCGGAGCGCAGGTAGGCGTCGGCGAGGAAGCCCGAGCCGATCCGGAAAGACTCCGACCATGCCATCTCACCGTCCGGCTCGCCGATGGCGATCTCACTGGACCCGCCACCCACGTCGATCACGGCGACCGTCCCTTCCGGCGGCTCGAGCAGCGTCCGCGTGGCGCCCACGAAGGACAGCCGCGCCTCCTCCTTGCCGGACAGGACGCTCAGCTCCATCCCGCCGGCGTCCTGGACCGCGCTCACCAGCTCGTCGCGATTCCTCGCCGTGCGGATGGCGGCCGTGGCCACGGCCACGACGTGCTCGGCGCCCACCTCGCTCGCCACCGCGGCCTGGGTGCGCACGACCTCGGCGGTCTCTGCGATCTTCTCCGCCGGGATGACCGTCCCGTTGCCGAGGCTCTTGCCGATGCGCGTGAACGCGCGCTGCGTGACGAGCTCGCGCAGCCTGCCGTCCCCCGCGTCGGCCACCAGCAGCCGCGTCGTGTTGCTGCCGATGTCGATGCAGGCGCAGATCAAGCAGTGGGGGGCGCCGCGACCGGGTGCGAGGCATCCTCGAACTCCCGGAAGAGGCCGGTTACGACGAACGCGGTCTGTTCGCCGATATCCACCGCATTGTCCCCTATTCGCTCGATACAGCGTGCGACGAGCATCATGTGCATCGCCCACTCGCGCCTGTCCGGGTCGTCGCCCAGCTCCAGCGCGAGCCCGAACACCGCCCGGTTCAGGTTGTCGATCTCGTCGTCCTGGCGCACCAGGTCCTGCGCCATGTCCACGTCGCGGCGGGCGAACGCCTGGCCGCACAGGACGACTTGCTGCCGCGCCTGCTCGCCCATCCGGCGGATGTAGTCGAGCATCCGCGCGTCCGCGGGCGGCTCGCGGCCGGCCAGCGGCACGAGCTTGGCCATGTTCACGCACTGGTCCCCCATCCGCTCGACGTGCTTGATCACATGCAGTAGCGCGGCCACCAGGCGGAGGTCGCCGGCCACTGGCGCCTGGAGCGCCATCAGCGACAGAATTCCCTGGTGGACCTCGAGGTAGCGCCCGTCGATCCGGTCGTCGTCCGCGATCACGAGTCCCGCAAGCTCGATGTCCTGGTTGGCGATCGTCTCGAGCGAGCGGTCGAGCGCCTGCGCTACGAGGTCGAGGCCGCCGAGCGCCGAGCGCTCGAGCCCCTCGAGCTCCTCCTGGAAGTGGGTCCGGGTCGTATCGGACACGAGGCTCAGCCGACCTTTCCGGTGACGTATGCCTCCGTGCGCGAGTCGGCCGGGTTCGTGAAGATCTTCTCCGTGTCGTCGAACTCGACGACACGGCCCGAGCGGTGCTTCCCGCTCTCGTCGAGCTCGACCGTGAAGAAGGCCGTCTTGTCCGACACTCGCGCGGCCTGCTGCATGTTGTGCGTGACGATCACGATCGAGTACTCCTGCTTCAGGTCTATCATCAGGTCCTCGATCTTCCCGGTCGAGATCGGGTCGAGCGCGGAGCACGGCTCGTCCATGAGGATTACGTCGGGCTCGACCGCGAGGCAGCGCGCGATGCAGAGCCGCTGTTGCTGGCCGCCCGACATGCCAAAGGCGTTCTCCTTGAGGCGGTCCTTCACCTCGTCCCAGACCGCGGCGTGGTGCAGCGCGCGCTCCACGATCTCGTCCATGTCGCCCTTCATGCCGAGCACGCGCGGCCCGAAGGCGATGTTGTCGTAGATCGACTTCGGGAATGGATTCGGCTTCTGGAATACCATGCCGATCCGCTTGCGGACCTCGACGGCGTCGACCTCCGGCCCGTACAGGTCCTGCCCGTGGTAGATGACCTGGCCCTCGACCCGCGCGGTCGGGATCAGGTCGTTCATGCGGTTCAGGCAGCGGATCAGCGTCGACTTGCCGCACCCGGACGGCCCGATCAGGGCCGTGATCTCGTTCCTCGCGATGTCGAAGGTGACGTCGCGGACTGCCGGGTTGTCCGCGTAGGAGACGGTCACGTCCTCGAGGTGGAAGATCGGTTCCCGGGCGCGCTTCGCCTCGGGCTTCGCGCCCTCCACCGCGGGCTCTCGAAGCGGGATGTCGACGCGAATCTCAGGCGACTCGGTCACGGACTCAGCCACTCTTGATCACCTACCACTTCTGCTCGTATCGGTTTCGCAGCCAGATCGCGACGCTGTTCATCAGGAGCAGCAGGATCATCAGCACCAGGATCCCCGCCGCCGCGAGCGGCCTGTAGTCATTGATGTCGTTGGAGGCCCGCGAGATCCAGTTGAAGATCTGGATGGGCATGGCCGTGAACTGCGAGTCGAGCCCGTCGGGGTTGAAAGCGATCACCGTCGCGGCCCCGACCACGATCAGAGGCGCTGTCTCGCCGATCGCGCGCGAGAGCGCGAGGATCACCCCGGTCGCGATTCCCGGCACGGCGGCGGGAAGCACCTGCCGCCAGATCGTCTGCCACTGCGTCGCCCCGAGGGCCATGGAGCCCTCGCGGATCGAGGGCGGCACCGCACGGAGCGCCTCGCGGCCCGCGATGATCACCATGGGAAGCACGAGGAGCCCAAGCGTGAGGCCGCCCGCCAGCACGACGTTGCCCAGGTTGAGTGGGCCACGGACGAGGAACGCCAGCCCGAGGATCCCGTAGACGATCGAGGGAACCGCCGCAAGATTCTGGATGTTCACCTCGATCAGGCGGTTCCACCACTTCGTGCCGTCGGCGTATTCCTCGAGGTAGATCGCGGTGGCAACGCCAACCGGGATGATGAACAGGGCGGCCACGCCCATTAGCCAGACCGTGCCCCAGAGCGCAGCCTGGATGCCCGCCTGGTCGGCTGTGATCGACGTGAAGTTGTTGATGAAGTCGAAGTTGAGCGTGCCGGCGCCGTCGATTGCGACGTCGACGAGCAGCACCGCGAGCAGGCCCAGCGCGAGCGCGAGGCACGCGAGCATCGCCAGCCGGAACAGCAGGTCCTTGGCGCGGCGGGCGCCCGAGGGGCTCGCGATCGCCTGCTCGTGCGTACTCATTCGTACACCTGCCGGTACCTCCGCACGAAGCGGATCGAAATCAGGTTGATCACGAAGGTGATGACGAACAGCGTCGTCCCGACGGCGAAGATGGTCTTGTACGCGATCGAGCCGGTGGCCGCGTCGCCTTGGGCCGTCCCGGCGATGAACGCGGTCATCGTGGCCATCGCCTCGAAGATGTTCACTCCCCACTGCGGCTGGAGGCCGCCGGCGACGAGCACGACCATCGTCTCGCCGATTGCGCGCGACATTGCCAGGACGATCGCCGCGACGATGCCGGACAACGCGGCCGGGAATACGACCCGCAGCGTCACCTGAAGCTTCGAGGCGCCGAGCCCGAAGGCGCCCTCACGAAGCGCCTGCGGTACGGCGCTCATCGAGTCCTCGGAGATCGAGGCGACGATCGGAATGATCAGGAAGCCGATGATGATCCCGGCCGAGAGCGCGTTGAAGATGCCCACGTCGAGGCCGAAGAAGCCGCGCAGGATCTCCGGCGTGAAGAACGTGAGGGCGAAGTAGCCGAACACGATCGTCGGAACGCCGGCGAGCAGCTCGAGAGCGGGCTTGATCGTCTTGCGGACGCGGGGGCGGGCGTATTCCGAGAGGTAGATGGCGGCGGCCAGGCCGAGCGGGACCGCCACGAGCAGCCCGATCAGGGTTGTGGCGAGCGTGCCGACGACCAGGGGCAGCACTCCGAAGCTCGGGGGCTCGAACAGCGGGGTCCACTTCGTGCCGAACAGGTATTCGCCGACACCCACGTCGCCGAAGAAGACGATGGTCTCCTCAACCAGCGAGATGACGATGCCGGCGGTGGTGAGCAGGGAGACCAGCGCAGCGCCGAAGAGCGCGCCCTTGATGGCGCGCTCCCCGTAACGCGGCCGGGCCGCCCGGAGGCTCGGTGCCTCCGAGCGGCCGCTTCCTGCCGCAGCTGTGCTGGCTGCTTCCACTATCCCCCGACCGCGGACTTGGCCTTGTCCGCCTGGGCCTGACTCATCGGGACGATCTGCGACGCCTCGGCGATGGGCTGGTAGTTCTCGACGATGTAGTCCATGAACGCCTTCACCTCGGGCCGCTTAATGGCCTTGGCGCTCGGATACATGAACAGCGGCCGGCCGAGCGGGGTGTATGACCCGTCCTGGATCGACTCGGTGCTCGGCTTGACGCAGCCGTCGCCCGCGTCGACGCTGACCAGGTTCAGCCTGTCCTGGTTCTGCTCGTAGTAAGAGAAGCCGAAGTAGCCCAGTCCGCCGGCCTCGCCCTCGACGCCCTGGACGAGCACGTTGTCGTCCTCGGAGGGCTGGTAGTCCTCGCGCGAGACGCCCTCCTCACCATTGATCTCGTCGGTGAAGTAGTCGAACGTGCCGGAGTCCGTGCCCGGGCCGAACAGGGCCAGCTCCGTGTCCGGGAGGCTCGAGTCGATCTCGCTGAGGCTCTTCACCTTCGAACCCTGGTTCCACAGCTCCTTGAGCTGGTCCGTGGTGAGGCAGTCGACCTTCAGGTCCGGGTTGGTGACCACGGCGATCCCGTCGTTCGCGACCTGGACCTCCGAGAACTTCACGCCGGCCTTCTCGCAGACGGGGACCTCCTCGTCCTCCTTGATCGGACGCGAGGCGGTCGAGATGTCGGTCTCGCCCGCGCAGAACTTCTCGAAGCCGCCGCCGGTGCCCGAGGTGCCGACCGTGATCCGCACGTCGGGGTTCTCGCCCTGGAAGGCCTCCTGGGCCGCCTGAGCGAACGGAGCGACCGTGCTCGACCCGTCGATGCGGATCGTGCCGGACAGGTCGCCGCCCGAGTTGCCGGCGGCGCTGCTCGAGTCGTCGTCGTTACCGCACGCGGCGGCGCCCACCGTGAGGGCGCCGCAGGCGGCGAGGGAGATGATGATCTTCTTCATGAGCCGCAAGCTCGCATCCGCCGCGACTCAGTCTGTTATCCAGCTGTCGCCGCCTTGTAAAAAGCGTGTGAACGGCGACGCTCAGTCGCAGGAGAGGCGGTAGCCGAAGCCGAAGTGCGTCTGGATGTAGCGGCAGCCGGGCAGCGCCTCCTCGAGCTTGTGGCGGAGCCGCGCGACGTACACGTCCACGGAGCGGTCGGACTTCCGGAACGGCTGGCGCCAGACGGCGTCGTAGAGCTCCTCGCGGCTCACGATCCTGCCGGTGCGCTCTGCGAGGGCGGTGAGGAGCTCGAGCTCCCGCACGGTCAGGCGGAGGGGCGTGCCGCGCACGATTGCGACGTACTCGGCGGGGCGGATATCGAGCTCTCCCACGACCATGGCGGCCACTCTGCCGCGCGACCCCGCAAACTCCGTTATTCCGGCGTTGCCGGGTTGTGAAAAGCCTGTGAACCGCGGTTGGTGCCGTTGGCGCGCCGCATACACTCCATGTGGATGACGGATCTGCGCATCGCGGTCCTCGACTCGGACTCGGGGTTCGTGCGAGTCCTGGTCAAGCGGGCCGGGGACCTCGGCTGGCAGTACCGCTGCCTCGAGGCGCCGCCGCCCATCGACGAGTTCGTGGCCATGCGGATCAACGCCCTGGTCGTGGACCTCGCGCTCCTCGGGCCCGGCGGCTGGGAGTTCCTCCAGCGCGTGTCGAGCGCCCTGCCGGGCATGGGCGTGATCGTCTGCACCGCGCAATCGAGCGTGTCGCAGCGCGTGCGCGGCCTGCGCGCCGGCGCCGACGACTGGGTCACGAAGCCGTGCCACCCCGAGGAGGTGCTCGCGCGCGTGGAGGCCGTGATCCGCCGCCGCAAGCGGGCCTCCCAGCGGACCGATACGGGCCCGCTCGTCGCCGGCGAGCTCGAGATCCGCGCCGACCAGTTCCAGGCCTTCGTCCGCGGCCGCAGCGTCGAGCTCACGCGCCGGGAGTACGAGCTGCTCGAGCTGCTCGCCCAGGCTGAGGGCAAGGTCCTCCAACGCGAGGAGATCTACCAGGCGGTCTGGGGCTACGCGATGGCGCACGGCGACCGCTCGGTGGACGTGTTCGTCCGCAAGCTGCGCCTGAAGCTCGAAACGGCGTCGCCCGACTGGAGCTACATCCACACCCACTTCGGCGTGGGCTATCGCTTCCAGCCGGAGCGGCCGGGGGGCCCCGACGAGGCGGCCGCCTTCGAGGCGACGCTCCGCGAGGAGGCCGCCGCGCCGGAGCAGGAGCTACCGCGGGACCCTGAGCCGGGCGAAGGCGGCGGGCGAACGGTTGCCGCCGCGGTCGCCGCCCGCTAGACGCGCTCGGCCCAACCCGCTCGGCCGGCTGCCGTGGCCGCAATGCATGGCCGCGTGGGCGCTCGATCGGCCGGCGAGACGGCTCCCGCCGACCCCGGTATGGCGGCGGCGAGCGCCGCGACACAGCTCAGGCAAGCGGGTGCTCGCATCGGCGGCCTATCTACCGCCCGTTGCCATACTTCGCCGCCGCTCATGTCGAGGAACGGACGTATCGCACTGGTCGTCGCGGCGGTTGTCGTGGCCGTGCTGGCCTTTGTGATCGCGAGCCCGGGAGATGACGACGAGGGCAGCGGGCAGGCAGCCCAGACCACCACCCAGGCCGAGACCGGAGGCGATGAGAGCACTCCGGCCGAGGCGGAGGCCGAGACCGAGACAACGCCGCCCGAGCCGCCCGCGCCCGAGGTCACGCGCGTCCGGATCCGCGGCGGCGAGGTGGTGGGTGGTCCGGCTGAGATCACCGTGAAGAACGGTGACGTGGTGCGCATCGTCGTCGCCACGGATGCGCCCGACGACATCCACCTGCACGGCTACGACATCGAGAAGCCGGCCGCGCCGGGCCAGCCCGCGCGCTTCAGGGTCGAGGCGGACATCGAGGGCTCGTTCGAGATGGAGAGCCACGTGGCCGAGGACGCCGGCAGGGACCCGCTGATCGCGCGGCTCAACGTCGAGCCCAGGTGAGCCTCACATGCTCCTGATCGGCCACGGGATCTCCGTACGGGCCGACCTGCCCATTCCCGAGTGGCTGTTCGGCTGGGCGGCGGCCATGGTGCTTGTCGTCTCG
Organism: Thermoleophilaceae bacterium; assembly: GCA_035641775.1. Taxonomy (GTDB): domain Bacteria; phylum Actinomycetota; class Thermoleophilia; order Solirubrobacterales; family Thermoleophilaceae; genus JACVRW01. The sequence continues at coordinate 2,278 of DASQTS010000053.1, read as the reverse complement.
TTCGTGGCGCTCGCCGTCCTGTGGCCGGAGCCACGGCTTCAGCGGCGCACGTGGCGGCCGCTGCCCGGACGGATCGGCCGCTTCCTTGCGAGCCGCCCGGTGGAGATCGTCTGCGGCGCGATCGGCGTCTTCCTGTTCGGGGTGGTCATCTACAGCGGGCTGCGCGGCGTTGACGTGCCTGAGGCCAACTTCGCGTCCATGTTCGTCTACGTGGCGTTCTGGGTCGGGCTCGTCCCGCTCAGCGTGCTCTTCGGCGACGTGTTCCGCGCGTTCAACCCGTGGCGCGCGATCGGCCGCGCCGCGGCGTGGGTGGCGCAGAAGGCGTCGCGCAGCGACCTGCCCGCGCCGCTCGAGTACCCCCAGCGGCTCGGCCGCTGGCCGGCCGCGATCGGCCTGTTCGCGTTCACGGCGCTTGAGCTGGTGTATGCGGATGGCGACAAGCCGGAGTCGGTCGCGATCGCCGCGCTCGCCTACTCGGCGCTCACGTTCGTCGGGATGGCGCTCTACGGAGTCGAGCGCTGGATCGAGCGGGGCGAGGGGTTCTCCGTCTATTTCAACCTGTTCTCGCGGCTGTCGCCGGTCGAGACGCGCGACGGCGAGGTGGGCCTGCGGCGGCCGCTCTCCGGGCTGCCATCGCTCGAGCTGCTGCCCGGGACCGTCGCCGTGCTTGCGGTGATGATCGGAACGGTCACCTTCGACGGCGCGTCCGAGGCGCCGCTATGGAGCGGCATCTCGCCCGACATCGCCTCGTTCTTCCAGGACGTCGGGCTGTCGCCGCAGCGGGCGTTCGAGCTCGCGTTCCTCGTCGGCCTGACAGGCGCGGTGCTGTTCGTGGCGGCCTTTTACAGGCTCGGCATCCTCGGGGCGAAGAGCGTGGGCGGCGGGTTCAGCGCATCACGCCTCGCCAATGAGTTCGTGCACACGCTCGTCCCGATCGCGCTCGCGTACGTGGCCGCGCACTACTTCACGCTGCTGATGTTCGACGGGCAACGCCTGTTCTATGTGATCTCAGACCCGCTCGGAAAGGGGTCCGACCTGTTCGGCACCGCGGGCGCGCAGCCCGATCTCGGGTGGATCGGGGCGAACGCGATCTGGTACTGGCAGGTGGCCTTCGTGGTGGCCGGCCACGTGGCCGCGCTGATTCTGGCGCACGACAAGGCGCTCGCGCTCTACCGGGACGCCAGGGAGGCGGTGCGCTCGCAGTACTGGATGCTGGCGATCATGGTCGGCTTCACCAGCTTGGCGCTGTGGCTACTGTCACAGGCGAACGCATGAGCCTCTCGATCGCGCACGCAGGACACACGCTCACGACGATCGCCTACTTCCTGCCGGTCGTCGCGTTCCTCGCGTGGCTGCTCGTGACGCAGATCCGCGACCGGCGGCGCCAGCGCAGCGGTAGCGCACCCGAGTAGGACCATTGGACGGGTACTTCGACGACTCCTCCGTGCTGCGGCGCGTGCACCGCGAGCGTGCACTGGCGCTCGCCGGCCCGCGCGCGCTGCTGATGCAGGCGGCCCACCCGCTGGCGGTGACCGGCTTGCTCGCCCATACGAGCGCGCTGGAGGAGCCGTACGAGCGGCTGGCACGGACGGCCGAGACCCTCAGCGTGATCGGCTTCGGCTCGCGCGCCGATGCGGACCGGGTCACCCGCCGCGTGCGCGCCATGCACCGCAGGGTCAACGGCAGGCTGCCGACCGGCGTGGGGCGCTATCCGCCCGGGACCCCCTACCGGGCGGATGACCCAGAGCTGCTCATGTGGATCCTGTTCACGCTGGTCGACTCGGGGCTCGTCGTCTACCGCCGCTACGTGGGCGCGCTCTCCCGCGAGGAAGAGGCCGCGTACTGGGAGGACTACAAGGTGGTCGGGAGGCTGTTCGGCCTGCGGAAGCGGGACATGCCGAGAACGCTCGACGACCTCGATGCCTACCGCGAGCGGATGCTGAACGGCGACGAGCTCCATGTGACCGACTGGGCGCGACAACGCGCCCGTAAGATCGTCCTCGAGCCGCCGGTCCCGTTGCTCGCTCGGCCGCTCGTCGAGACCGTGAACTTCGTGACGATCGCGCTGCTTCCCGACCGGCTGCGCCGCGCGTACGGGTTCGCGCCGGTGCCGCCGGCGTTCGTGCGCAAGGCGCTCGTCCGCGGTGGCGCCGAGTACCTGAAGCGGGTCGCCATCCCCCTCCTGCCGGAGCGCCTCCGTCTGGTGCCCGCCGCGCGGGCTGTCTGACACGCGGTCAGCCGGCGACGGGATAGGGGCAGCGCTCGAGCGCGCCGTCCG
>DASQTS010000052.1:0-2604 GCA_035641775.1 Thermoleophilaceae bacterium | reverse complement strand
GGCGGCAGCTCCGCCTCCTGGATGATCTCGGCGAGCAGCAGCGCGGTGACCGGCGTGGTCTCGGCCGGCTTCAGCACCGCCGTGTTCCCGCAGGCGAGCGCGGGCGCGAGCTTCCACGCCGCCATCAGAAGCGGGAAGTTCCAGGGCACGATCTGCGCGGCCACACCGAGTGGCTCGACCGCGCGGCCGCCCACCCCGTACGAGAGCTTGTCCGCCCAGCCCGCGTAGTGGAAGAAGTGCGCCGCCGCCAGCGGCACGTCCACGTCGCGGGACTCGCGGATCGGCTTGCCGCCGTCCATCGACTCCACGATCGCTAGCTCGCGCGCCCGCTCCTGGATCAGACGGGCGACGCGGAAGAGGTACTTGCCGCGCTCGAGCCCGGTGAGCGCCGCCCAGGCGGGCTGTGCCGCGCGCGCGGACTCCACCGCGCGGCGCACGTCGCCCGGCCCGGCGAACGCGACCTCGGCCACGGTCTCCTCCGTGGCCGGGTTGGTCGACGGCACGCGTGTGCCATCGGAGGGGTCGCGGAAGTCGCCGTTGACGAAGAGCCCGTACGAGTCACGCAGCCGGACGTGGTCGGGCGACTCCGGCGCCGGCGCGTAGTCCCAGCGGATGCTCGTGCGGGTCTCCTGCGTGGCCACCGGCTACTCCTTCGAGAAATCCTCGGGCCGCGCGTAGCGCCCGGTCTCGGTCTTCTGATACTGCATGAGCAGGTCGTTCAGCAGCGACGACGCGCCGATCCGGAAGCGCTCCGGCGTGAGCCACTCGTCGCCGAGGGTCTCCTTCACGAGCACCAGCATGTGCAGCGCCGCCTTGCTCACGGACACGCCGCCGGCGGCCTTCATGCCGACGACGCGGCCAGTGCGGTCCACGTAGTCGCGGATCGCCTCGAGCATGACGAGCACCACGCCCGGAGTGGCGCCCGACGACGCCTTGCCGGTCGAGGTCTTGATGAAGTCGGCGCCCGACTCCATGGCGAGCACCGAGGCGTGCCGGACGTGGTCGTACGAGCCGAGTTCGGCGGTTTCGAGGATCACCTTCAGGTGGGCGTCGCCGCAGACCTCCTTCACGCGCACGATCTCCTCCATCACGCGCGCATCGTCGCCCGCGAGGAACGCCTCGCGCGAGATCACCATGTCGATCTCGTCGGCCCCGGCGGCGACGGCGTCCTCCGTGTCGCGGAGCTTCACGTCGAGCGAGGCCTGCCCCGAGGGAAAGGCGGTGGAGACGGACGCGGCCTTGACTCCCGTCCCCTCGAGCGCCTCGCGCGCCACGCCGACGAGCGAGGGGTACACGCAGACCGCGGCGACCGACGGGATCTCGGGCATCGTCGGGGCCGGGCAGACCGCCTTCGCGCACAGGTGTCGGACCTTGCCGGGCGTGTCGGAGCCCTCGAGCGTCGTCAGGTCGACCATCGACACGGCTAGTCGGATGCCCTGCTGCTTCGCGGTGGTCTTGATGGAGCGCTTGCCCAGCGTGGCGGCGCGCTCCTCGATGCCCACGCGGTCCACGTGGGGGAGGCGACGAATCACCCCCTGAGTATGGCGAAGCCCGGCGAGACATAATCGCGCCGCAATGGCTCGTGCGACGGTCATCGTCATGGACGCCTGCGGTGTCGGCGCGCTCCCGGACGCCGCGGAGTACGGCGACCCTCCGGACGCCAACACGCTCGCCCATGTCGCCGAGCGTGTGGGCGGGCTCGACCTGCCCACGCTCGGCGCCCTCGGTCTGGGCAACATCACGAGCATCGAGGGAGTCCCCCCCGTGCCGGAGCCGGTCGTCCATGGCCGCCTGCATCCGATGGGGCCGGGGAAGGAGTCGACGACGGGGCATTGGGAGCTGATGGGCGTCGTGCCTCAGCACCCGCTTTCGACCTACCCTCAGGGCTTCCCGCCGGAGGTCATCGAGGCGCTCGAGGGCGCCACCGGCCTGCGCTTCTGCTGCAACCGGCCCTACAGCGGCACCGAGGTGATCGAGGACTTCGGGCGGCACCACCTCGACACCGGCGAGGTGATCCTCTACACCTCGGCGGACTCGGTGCTCCAGCTCGCCGCGCACGTCGACGTGCTGTCGGAGCCTCGTCTCTATGAGGCGTGCGCGGCGGCGCGAGACGTCATGGGCGGTGAGCACGCCGTCGGGCGCGTCATCGCGCGGCCGTTCGAGGGGCGGCCGGGAAGCTTCGTTCGCCGGGAGGGCCGGCGCGACTACGCCGCCCCGCCTCCCGGCCGCTCATATCTCGACGAGCTTCAGGACGCCGGGCTGCCGGTGCACGCTGTCGGGAAGATCCGCGACCTGTTCGCCGGCGTGGGCATCACGGAGAAGCACGAGGGGGCGACGAATGCGAAGGCGATCGCCTCGGTCTCCGAGCTCCTTCGCTCCCTCGAAAGCGGCCTCATCTTCGTGAACCTCGTGGAAACGGATCAGGTCTACGGGCACCGCCACGACGTGGAGGGCTTTCACGGCGCCTTGAAGGAGATCGACTCCGCCGTCTCGCGGTGGCTCGGCATGCTCCGCGACGACGACCTGTTCATCCTGACCGCCGACCACGGCGTCGACCCGAACGCCGGCCACACCGACCACACGCGCGAGCACGCGCCCCTCCTC